>JAVFAE010000134.1:0-5747 GCA_034002605.1 Weeksellaceae bacterium
GCTTCCGAAATCAGAAATAATTGTCCTGCCCGATTACTGTACAAAGCCGTAGGATGAAACTGAATAAATTGCATATTAGAAATCTGAGCTTTGGCTCGATGTGCCAGACCGATTCCGTCTCCGGTTGCAATCACCGGATTGGTTGTGTTTTTATACACATGACCACAACCACCGGTCGCCATTAAAGTAATTTTAGAAGTAAATCGTTTAATTTTTTGTTCTTTTAAATCCAAAACATAAGCACCATAACAACAAATATTTTTCGGGTCGAACGAAGCCTCTGAAACATGATGTTCTGTAATTAAATCCACTACATAATGATGAGAAAGTAAATGAATATTAGGTGTTTTTTCTACCACAGCCAACAAAGCTCTTTCAATCTCGTAACCTGTAATATCTTTATGATGAACTACTCGATTTTCTGTGTGTCCACCTTCTCTGCCCAAATCATAAGTTCCTAAATTATCTTTATCAAAACTGGCTCCCCAGGAAACAATTTCCCGAAAACGCTGCGGGCCTTCTTTTACTACTATTTCCACCGCTTCTCGTTTGCAAAGTCCGTCTCCGGCACGCAAAGTGTCTTCAATATGTTTTTCAAAACTATCGTTTTCAAAATCTGTAACCACCGCCACACCTCCTTGTGCATATTTGGTATTGGATTCTTCACTATCTGCCTTGGTAACAATAGTAATGGTCGATTCAGGCAATCTCTGTGCAATTTTTATAGCGTAAGAAAGTCCAGAAATTCCCGAACCAATTACTAAAACATCAGTCGTTAACATCTTTTTGAAATATAGTGCAATATAAAAATTTTGAAAGAATTGAAAGCCTGATTTTTCTCTCTATTTAAAATGATGAATCAAAGTCATCAAACGGCTTTTTACTTCGGATTTCCCAAGTAATTCCATAATTAATGGTACATCCGGGCCTTGAAGGCTTCCTACCAAACTCAAACGAACCGGCATCATCAGTTTTCCGAATCCAATTTCTTTTTGAGCAACAAATTGTTGAATAAAATCATGTAAAGAATTTGAATTAAAATTATCCAATTCATCTAATCCTGCCGAGAATTCCTGAAGTAAATCGGCTGAATCCTCTTTCCATGCTTTTTTTATTGCTTTTTCATCGAATTCAGTTGGAGCAAAATAAAAGAATTTTCCTTGTTCAAAAATATCTCGAATGAAATTAGCTCTTTCTTTCAGTAAATCAATTACTTTTAAATTAAAGTCAGATGAATTCAAAGTATTTTCTTGATTTAAAATCGCTTCAAATTCGGGTAAAATTTCTTCTGAATTCATCAATTGAAGGTATTGATGATTGAACCAAATGGTTTTTTCCGGATTGAATCGTGCTCCGGATTTACTTACTTTTTCTAAAGAAAACGACTGAATCAATTCCTCCACAGAGAAAATTTCCTGTTCCGTTCCCGGATTCCAGCCCAGTAAAGCCAACATATTGACGACCGATTTGGCTAAATAACCTTCTTCACGATATCCTTTTGAAATCCCTTCCTCAGTTTTCCATTCCAAAGGAAAAACAGGAAAACCGTGTTTATCACCATCTCTTTTGCTTAATTTTCCTTTTCCTTCCGGTTTTAAAATCAAGGGTAAATGAGCAAATTGAGGAGATTTCCAACCAAAAGATTTGTACAAAAGTTCGTGCAATGCCATAGATGGCAACCATTCTTCGCCTCGAATGACATGGGTGATTTTCATCAAATGATCATCAACAATATTTGCCAAATGATAAGTTGGCATTCCGTCGGATTTAAATAAAACTTTATCGTCCAAAGTATTGGAATCAATTAAAATTTCGCCCCGAATCAAATCATTTAATTTTACAGTTTGATTTTCAGGAGTTTTAAAACGAATTACATACGGAATTCCGGCATTTAATTTTGATTGAACTTCTTCTTGGGATAAATTCAAAGAATTGTTTAACTCTTTCCGAGTTTGGGAATTATATGTAAATGTTTTTCCATTTTTTTCAGCTTCAGACCGCATTTTATCCAATTCTTCTGCTGTATCAAAAGCATAATATCCACTTCCGGATTGAATGAGTTTTTGTGCATATTCTGCATAAATTTCTTTTCGGTCAGATTGACGATACGGACCAAAATCTCCTCCAAATCCTACACCTTCATCCGGAGATAATCCTAACCACTTTAAAGATTCAATAATATATTCTTCGGCTCCTTCCACATATCGGGTTTGATCGGTATCTTCAATTCGTAAAAGGAATTTTCCGTTGTGATGTTTGGCAAATAAATAATTAAATAAAGCGGTGCGAACTCCTCCGATGTGCAAAGGACCGGTTGGACTTGGCGCAAAACGAACTCTAACTCCAGTCATTTTCTGTTTTTTTTGCGAAGATAGGAACTTTGGTTTGTAGAGTTTGGAATTTGAAAAACATTTTTGGTTTAGTTTTTGTAAATTTCGGGCATCAATTATTGAATTCATCAAAAATTTGATTTTTTTGAATTGCTGTAATTTAAACTATAAGAAATGAGGAAACTATTATTTTTAATTGTATTTATCAGTTATTTCACTGTTAGTCAAGCACAAAGAGCACCCGAAATCAATAAAATGGAATTTAGTGAAGAAGCTTTAGCTCAAACAATTCAGGATTTTGATGCAACGGTTTTTACCATTGGAGAAGTTTTTAAAAAACACCAAGGCAAAGTAATTTTATTGGATATTTGGGCTTCGTGGTGTCCGGATTGTATCACCGGTTTACCGGAATTAAAACAACTTCAGAAACAATATCCGCAAGTTGTTTATTTATTTTTCTCATTGGACAGAATCGGAAATGAAACTGCCTGGAAAAATGCTATTACAAAATTTGACATTCAAGGCGAACATTATTGGTTCAATTCAGAATGGAAAAATGATTTCAACAATTACATTGAACTCAACTGGATTCCGCGTTATCTTTTGATTGATAAAGATGGAAAAATCGCACATTATTATGCAATTAAAGCCAATGATCCGGTTTTATTGGAAAGTTTAAAAACTTTAGTTGTAGAATGATTTTATAACATTTTCAAAAAAGAAACTTCTTTTTCATCTAATTTTCTCCAATCGCCTCGTTTTAGATTTTTTTTGGTCAGACCACCAAAAGAAACTCGGTCTAAAGATTCAATTTCAAAATCTAATTTTTCAAAAATTCTTCTTACTACCCGATTCCAACCAATGTGAATTTCAATTCCTACTTCGGTATGAGGTTTTCCTTCGATGAAAGAAACATTATCCACTTTTGCAATTCCTTCAGGAATCAGGCGAATTCCATTTCGAATTTCATCCAATTGTGCATGAGTTGCTTTTTTATTGAGTTTTACATGATAGATTTTTCTTACCGAATGACTTGGATGTGTTAATTTTTTTGCCAAATAACCATCGTTTGTGAAAAGTAAAAGTCCGGTAGTTGACCGGTCTAATCTTCCTACCGGGAAAACCCGTGCTGTGGTAGCATTAGCAATTAAATCCATAACAGTTTTCCGGTCTTTTTCATCTCTTGTTGTGGTAATAAATCCTTTGGGTTTATTTAAAAGAATATATACATTTTTTTCAGCTGTAATAACCTGTCCATCAAACTTTACAATATCTCCGGGCTGAACTTTATAACCCATTTCGGTAATTATTTTTCCGTTTACTTCGGCTAAACCTGATTTTATTAATTCATCGGCTTCTCTTCGGGAACAAATTCCGGCGTTGGCGATGTATTTATTTAAACGAATCGTGCCGTCATCTTCGGGTGCTTTTTTTAAGCGAGGTTTATAAGGTTTACCAAACGACTTTCCAAAAGCTTTGTTTCCTGGTTTTGGACTTCCTGATTTTGGATTTCCTGCAGGCTTCTTTGGGGAAGCATCACGCCTTTCCTGTTTTTTTCTCATTTTTTGTAATTTGATAATTTAAAAGAAATGTTGCAAAGTTAAGGGATTTAAATCAATGAAAGCCATATTTACAATACCAATTCCAATTAATAATTTAAAAAGAAAATACAGCAGTTTATAAGTTGTTTTGGATTTGGAGCGATAAAGAGGAAATAAGCTGAAAATTACAAATCCGGCACTCATCAAAAAGAAATATTTCATATAGCCTGTTTCACTGCTGTTCCACATATAAAGTGAAACTAAAACAACCAAAATCATAAGTAAACTCAGTACCCATTTTGTCTTTTTTTCACCATAAATAACGGGTAAAGTTTGATAATTGTAAATAGAATCTGCTACGGAAGTCGTCAAATCTTTGAGTACATCGATAATTAACAGAAGTAAAAATAAAAATCCGGCATGGAAAAATATAATTTTGGAAAAATTCTCGTAATACAAAAACAAAGCAAAAAAAGGAAAAACCATTAATATTACAGAATACAAATTATTTAGTCCAACTATCCGGTTGACTTTGTGAGAATAAAACCAAACTAAAAACTGATAAATCAAAAAGAAAATCAAAACGTGTTGGGAAACTAAAAAAGCAATTCCCAATGCGAGTAAATTGAGAATTAAATAAGTAGTTAATTTAAAATTATGTGAAATAAAACGTTCAATATAGTTACGCAAAGGGCGTTGAATAGCATCTTTTTCCAAATCATAAAAATTATTGATAATATAACCGGCTGCAATACTCAGCGCAGATGCCAAAATGATGAAATTTAGATTTTTGTCCAATAAAATTTGTAAATGATTTCGCCCTTCGTTAAAAATAAAAAGACTCGCCATATATTGCGCCATCACCAGCATCAAAATATTATACCCCCGAATGACTGTAAAAAGAGCCAAAGTTTTAATCAGCAACTTTCGAATACTCAAATTACCCATTGTAATGAGCTTGGATTAATTTATCGGCAAACCAGCAAGAAGCCGTTAAATTCAGTTCATTTTGTTGAGCATATTCCATGACTTTTTCGACTAATTTTTTACCGTATCCTCTTCCTTGGTATTCTTTTTCCACTAAAGTATGGTTGATTGAAATAACATTTTCTTTTTGGTATTTAAATGTAATTTCACCCACTTTCTTCTCGTCAATAAACAGTTGAAAGTTTCCTTTTAAATCTTCAAATTCAAAAGTAAATTGCTCCATAAATCAAAATTTATAGATGACTTCGGTATCAAAATCTTTTAGATGAGTTTTGGCTTCTTCATAATCTTTGGTAAAACCTAAAATATAACCTCCTCCTCCTGAACCACAAAGTTTTAAATAATAAGAATTAGTTTGGATTCCTAATTGCCAAACTTCTAATAATCTTTGTGGAATCATAGGTTTAAAATGCAAAAATGCCCAAGTTGATAGCTTTTTCAAATTAGAAAATAATGGATTAAAATCACCTTTTACAAAAGAATCAATGCACGCATTGTTGTATTTTATAAATTCATTTTTCAATGTTTTTCGGAAGCCTTCTTGTTTTAATTTTTCAAAGAAAATTTGAACCATGGGAGCGGTTTCACCCGGCGTTCCTGAATTTACCAAGAAAACAGCTCCTTTCCCTTCTGTTGAAGCCGGAATTCCGACAGTTGAAATATCGGTTTTGGAATGAATAATCAATGGTAAATTCAAATAGCAAATCAAAGGATCTATGCCGGAACTTTTTCCGTGAAAGAAAGATTCCATCTTAGAAAAATCTTCTTTTAAGGAAGCAATTGTTTCTTTTGAAATTCCATCATCGGTTTGAGGTTTTTTTAAAGAATACCGGTCATAAATCGCTGCTACTAAAGCACCTGAGCTCCCTACTCCATAGCCTTGTGGAAT
>JAVFAE010000135.1:0-5539 GCA_034002605.1 Weeksellaceae bacterium
TGAATTAGTAAAATACAATCCAAAATCAATTTTATCTTTATTTTCATGAAGTAAACGCGCTACTTCAGCTATCATAAATCCACCAATTCGGTTGTCCAAAGCGCGGCAAACAAAATACGTATCGTTCAAAACCATAAAATCATCCGGATAAGTAATGACACAACCTACATGAATTCCTAAAGCTTCCACTTCTTCTTTGGAAGCTGCTCCACAATCAATCCAAATGGTATCAATTGCAGGTAATTCATCTTTATCATGTACTCGGACATGAATGGCAGGCCAACCAAAAACCCCTTTTACAATTCCTTTTTTTGTGTGAATGTTTACCCGTTTTGAAGGAGCTATTACCGCATCAGAACCTCCATTTCGGATAACGTAAATCATTCCTTCTTTGGAAATATAATTCACATACCATGAAATTTCATCAGCATGTGCTTCCAAAACAACTTTGTATTTTGCTTCGGGATTGATGATTCCGTAAGCCGTTCCGTAATTATCAGAACGAATTTCATCAACAAAAGGTTCCAAATAATCTATCCATAATTTTTGTCCGGCAGTTTCATAACCGGTTGGAGAACTTGTATTCAAATAATTCTCAAGAAAATTCATCGATTTCTTTGAGAAAAATGTAGATTTCTTCATCTGATTTTAATTTATGGGCTAAAGGTAAAGAAAGCTTTATTAATTATAAACTTCTTTGTGGATTTACAGGTGTTTGTAGAATAAAAAATAGATAGAAAATTACAAAGAAAGTGACTCCGAGAGGATTCGAACCTCCGGCCAATAGTTTAGGAAACTACTGCTCTATCCAACTGAGCTACGGAGCCATTTACTGAATCAAATTTAAATTAATTCCTATAAACTGAAAACACATTCATTCTAAATTTACTTTATTAAACAAAAAAAGCTTCCCAAAACGAGAAGCTTTTATACTGTTTAATTTTTTCAAATTATTCAACCACCTGTTCTATAGAAACGTAAGAACGGTTATTTGCTTTTTTGCGGAAAACTACTGTTCCGTCAACCAAAGCAAACAAAGTATGATCTTTACCGATTCCTACATTATCACCCGGATGGTGTTGTGTACCTCTTTGGCGAACAAGAATATTTCCTGCTTTTGCAGCTTGTCCCCCGAAAATCTTAACACCCAAACGTTTTGAGTGCGATTCGCGACCGTTTTTGGAACTACCAACTCCTTTCTTATGTGCCATTTTTACTTAATTTTCTGATTTGTAATTTACTTTTTAAACTAATCCAATTACCCGATTGAAACAACTTCAATTTTGGTAAACTGTTGACGGTGACCGTTTTTCTTTTTGTAACCTTTTCTTCTTTTCTTTTTGAAAACGATTACTTTATCACCTTTCACGTGTTCAACGATTTTAGCAACTACGCTGAACCCGTCTATAACCGGGGCGCCAACTTGCACGCTTCCGTTGTCAGTCAATAATACGCGGTCAAAAGTAACTTCTGAACCTGCATCACCTTGTAAACGGTTTACGTATAATTGTTGGTCTTTCTCAACTTTGTACTGAAGCCCTGCTATTTCTACAATTGCATACATTATACTATAATTTTATTATTTTTTCGGACGGCAAATGTAAGAATTTATTATTTAATTACAAGCATTTGATTTAGAAGTTTTTTCCATTCAATTATTTTATCCCTAATTTTCTTTTAAACTAAATGTAAGAAAACAAGAATTACGAACTTAATCGTCCTTTTTATTGAATATTTTGTAATAAATTTCACTTTTCATTACGAAATATTCAAGCATTTTTTATTTTTTTTATTTATAATCAATTTAAATTAGCGTGTTTTCTCAATTTTAGCCAAATAAAATATCCTTAAACTTTGAGTGACATGAATAGTTCGTAAATTTACACGCTGATAAATAGTTCTAAAATATGGATACATCATTTGATTATATTCCGATAGTCATTTTGTTTATATTGGCATTCGGTTTTGTGGTAGGTACCATTATTCTTACCCATTATTTAGGGCCGAAACGGAGCACAGACGAAAAATTGGACAACTTCGAGAGTGGAATTGAACAAATCGGAAATGCTCGTCGTCCTTTTTCAATTAAATACTATTTAGTAGCCATTCTATTTGTTTTGTTTGATGTGGAAGTGATATTCTTTTATCCTTATGCTGTCAAATTTAAAGAATTAGGATGGGAAGGTTTTGCGGCAGTCGGCACATTTGTCGGACTGTTTTTAATCATGTATATTTATGCAAGAAAAAAAGGTGCTTTCAATTGGGAAAAGTAAGCACATTTAATTAAAATTTAATAAAATGATTTACAATAAACGACCGGTAACACACAATACTAACGTAAAATTAGTAGAACACCCCGGAGGATATGACGGAGAAGGCTTTGGTACTATGCAATTATCAAAAATCGTTGGTTTAGCACGTAAAAACTCAATTTGGCCTTTACCTTTTGCCACCAGTTGTTGCGGAATCGAATTTATGGCAACCATGGCAGCTCATTACGATTTAGCACGATTTGGAAGTGAACGTTTAGCCTTTACACCAAGACAATGCGATGTTTTAATGGTAATGGGAACTATCGCCAAAAAAATGGCACCTATTGTTAAACAAGTTTATATCCAAATGGCAGAACCACGCTGGGTGATTGCCGTTGGGGCTTGTGCAAGTAGCGGCGGTATTTTTGATTCCTATTCCGTTTTACAAGGAATTGACCAGATTATTCCGGTTGATGTTTATGTTCCGGGTTGTGCGCCCCGGCCAGAAGCTATTCTTGACGGTATCCTGAGAGTTCAGGAATTAGTAGAAACAGAAAGTATCCGAAGAAGGGAAAGCCCCGAATATCAGGAATTATTAAGAAGCTACGGTATATCATAAAATTCAGCTATGTTGGACAATCAATTTGTTTTTCAAAAATTACACGAGAAATTTGGTGAGGTCATCTTCGGATATGAAGAAAACTTCGATTTATTAGCAGTTCATGCCGATAAAGAATTCAATCTAAAGATTCTTCAATTTTTATACGACGAAGAAGACTTAGCTTTTCGTTTTATGACCGATTTAACCGCTATTCATTATCCGGAGAACAAAGGAGAGGAATTAGTGCTTACTTATCTTTTATATAATATGCCTAAAAATTTTCATCTTCGTTTGAAATTTGCTTTGGACATTAAAAAACCTGACATTTATACAGCAACTTCTCTTCATCCAACTGCCAACTGGTTAGAAAGAGAATGCTATGACTTTTTTGGAGTAAACTTCGTTGGTCACCCAAATTTAATTCGGATTATGAACGTAGAGGAAATGGATTATTTCCCATTGAGAAAAGAATTTCCTTTGGAAGACCAAACCCGAAGAGATAAAGACGATGATATGTTTGGACGCGGAGGAAACTTTAACTTAGGTAAAATGAACATTTAAGGAGTAATGTTATGAAGGAAACGAAAAACAAAAAAAAGAAAGACCAAAATATCAGCTTACCTAAAGGTTCTTTAGGACAAACGACCAATACCGTCAATTTAGGACCTACCCACCCTGCAACCCATGGTGTTTTCCAAAATATTTTGGAAATGGACGGAGAAAGAATCTTAAAAGCAACTTCAACCGTTGGATATATCCATCGTGCATTTGAAAAAATAGCAGAACGAAAAGCATTGTATCAGGTTACACCACTAACCGACCGCTTAAATTACTGCTCTGCTCCCATCAATAATTTAGGATGGCACATGACCGTCGAAAAATTAGTCGGAATCGAAATTCCTAAACGAGTTTCCTATTTGCGGGTTATCATCATGGAATTAGCGAGGATTTCTGACCATTTAATCTGTAATTCGATTACAGGAGTGGATTCAGGTGCTTTTTCCGGATTCTTATACGTGATGCAATACCGGGAATTGATTTACGAAATTTATGAAGAAATTTGTGGTGCTCGTTTGACAACCAATATCGGAAGAATTGGAGGATTTGAACGAGATTTCAGCCAAACAGCTTGGGAGAAATTAGATAAGTTTTTAGAAGAATATCCAAAAGTTCTGAAAGAATTTGAAGATTTATTCAACCGAAACCGAATTTTCATGGATCGTACACAAGGTGTAGGTGGAATTTCAGCAGAAAGAGCCTTGGCTTACGGATTTACCGGCCCGAATTTAAGAGCAGCCGGAATTGATTACGACATTCGGGTTCAAAAACCTTATTCCCGATATGAAGAATTTGATTTGCAAATTCCAATCGGAACAACCGGAGACGTTTATGACCGTTACATGGTTCGAAACGAAGAAATGTGGCAATCCATGAATTTAATTAAACAAGCTATCCAAAAAATAAACGATTTAAAAGGAGATGATGCAACAAAACATCACGCTGATGCACCGGGATTCTATCTGCCTTTAAAAGAAAAAGTTTACACTAAAATGGAAGAAATGATTCACCATTTCAAAATCATTTACGGTGAAGTGGATATTCCGGTTGGAGAAGTGTACAATGCAGTAGAGGGAGCTAATGGAGAATTGGGCTTTTATCTGATTAGCGATGGAGGGCGTTCCGCTTATCGACTGCATTTCAGAAGACCTTGCTTCATCTATTATCAAGCGTATGCTGAAATAATTGAAGGAGCCATGCTAAGTGATGCAATTTTAACGATGAGTAGTTTGAATTTAATTGCAGGTGAATTAGATGCTTAATTTAAAAGTAAATAGTAAATTTAAATGATTTGAGATAAAACTCAAATCAACTAATATAAAAAACAAAGAAAAATGGCGAAAGTTCAATTTTCAGACGAAGCATACAAAAAGATACAGGAAATCATTACTCGCTATCCCGAAGGAAAGCAAAAAAGTGCCTTGATTCCTACGCTTCACATTGCACAAGCCGAATCTAACGGATGGTTAAGTCCGGAAGTAATGGAGCACGTTGCTGAAATTTTAAATATATTACCGGTAGAAGTATATGAAGTGGCGACTTTCTATACGATGTTCAACTTAAAACCGGTTGGAAAATACGTATTAGAAGTTTGTCAAACCGGACCTTGTGCAATTTGCGGTTCGGATAAAATCATTGAGCACATCAAGAAAAAACTAAACATTGAAATCGGAGGAACTTCTGCCGATGGTTTATTCACCTTAAAACCATCCGAATGTTTAGGTGCTTGTGGTTATGCTCCGATGATGCTGTTGGGAAAACACTATCAGGAGCATTTAACGATTGAAAAAGTAGATGAAATTTTGGAAGAATTGAAAAATCAAGCCTGATGGGAGAGACTTTATTATTATTGAAACACAGAGATGTTCCGGGCATTCGTAATTACGATGTGTACCGGGCGCACGATGGATATAAAGCGGTTGAAAAAGCATTCAACATGACACAAGAAGAAATTCTAGAGGAAGTCAAAACTTCAGGATTAAGAGGTCGTGGAGGTGCAGGATTCCCAACCGGTATGAAATGGAGCTTCTTAGCCAAACCCGAAGGAATTCCTCGCCATTTAGTAATCAATGCTGACGAATCTGAACCGGGAACTTTCAAAGATCGTTTTTTAATGGAATATATTCCA
>JAVFAE010000136.1:0-5514 GCA_034002605.1 Weeksellaceae bacterium
AAAAGATTTGGCAAAAGTTCCAAAATAAACATCAATCTGGTCTTGTACGCCTTGTTCTTCTCCTGCTCCTGCTCCGGTTTTCCCTAAGGTTCCTAAACCATGTGCATCATCCACCAATAAACGGAAGTTGAATTCTTTTTTTAGTTCACAGATTTCTTTTAATTTCCCTTGTTCTGCCATCATTCCAAAAACGCCTTCGGTAATCACTAAAATTCCTCCTCCGGTTTCTTCTGTTATTTTGGTAGCACGGGTTAAGTTTTTACGTAAACTGTCAATATCATTGTGTTGATAAGTAAATCGTTTTCCGAAATGCAAACGAACTCCGTCCACAATACAAGCATGGCACTCCATATCGTAAACAATAACATCGTTTTTGCTCACCAAGGAGTCAATGGCAGAAACCATCCCTTGATAGCCGTAATTAACTAAATAGGCAGCTTCTTTTCCTGAAAATTCAGCTAATTCGTTTTCTAATTGTGCATGGTATTTAGTTTGTCCGGTCATTGCACGAGCTCCCATAGGATAAGCCATTCCGTATTTTTCGGCTGCCTCGGCATCTGCTTTTCTTACTTCCGGATGATTAGCCAATCCTAAATAATTGTTCAGACTCCAAACCAATACATCTTTCCCTTTGAACTTCATATGAGGTCCTAATTCTCCTTCTAATTCCGGAAAAATAAAATAACCTTCTCCGTAATCTGCAAATTGTCCTAACGGACCGGGATTCTGTTTTATTCTGTCAAATATATCCATTTGTTTCTGTTATTTTTTGTTGTTATTCAATCCTATTTTCAATAGAAGTTCTGTTTTTATGTACACAAAATGCTCCTCAATTGAGGAGCATTTTGTTTTTAATTTTCTTTTTAAACCATTTTTTCAATGCGCTGTATGGTTGCACTGGATTCTAAGCCATTCAAACGACTGTTTGTAAATCCTTGTTCTGCCATCCATTCATCGCTGAATACTTTGGTAATGTATCTTGAACCGTGATCCGGATAAATCAGCACCACACAATCTCCTTCTTTAAATTCAGAAGCTAACTGTTTGTAGGCTTGAGTTACAGCTCCACTGGTATATCCTGACATGATTCCTTCTTTTAAAGCAATTTCACGTGTGCGATAGGCACTTTCTTCGTCTGTTACTTTTACAAATTGATCAATTATTTCAAAATCAGTAGCGGAAGGAACTAAATTTTTTCCTAAACCTTCGATTCTATATGGGTAAATCTCATTTTTATCGATAATACCGGTTTCGTGGTATTTTTTCAAAATAGAACCATAAGCATCAACGCCTATGATTTTAATATTCGGATTTTGTTCTTTTAAATAGCGTGCTGAACCTGATAAAGTCCCTCCTGTTCCGCAACAAGCAATCAGGTGAGTGATTTTACCTTCGGTTTGTTTCCAAAGTTCGGGACCTGTGGTTAAATAATGTGCTTCAACATTTTTTTCATTGAAGTATTGATTAATATAAATTGAATTCGGTGTTTCTTCTGCTATTCTTTTTGCAACCTCATAATATGATCTTGGATCATCTGCAGGGACATTAGCGGGACAAATAAAAACTTTAGCTCCCAAAGCCTTTAAGTATGCTATTTTTTCACCTTTTGTTTTGTCTGATACGGCTAAAATGCACTTGTATCCTTTGATAATGCTAACCATAGCTACGCTGAAACCTGTATTTCCTGAAGTGGTTTCTACAATGGTAGCTCCTGGTTGAATGAGTCCTTCTTTTTCTGCTTCTTCAATAATGTGTAAAGCGATGCGATCTTTGGTCGAGTGTCCGGGGTTGTAACTTTCTAACTTAGCGTAAACCTCACCTGGAATTTCTTGGCCTATTTTGTTTAATTTAACTAATGGTGTATTACCAATCAGCTCTAAAACGTTGTTATAAGTTCCAGTCATTACATTTAGTTCTTTACTTACAGTCGGCAAATTTAATAATTTTTTATCTAATTTTTAAGTTTAAGTTAAAAACCTCAAAATCAGATACAATTCCTTTCTAAGTTTGCTTTATGTAATTCATTAATACTCTGTATGTTTTAAATAAATATGCTTCACTATTTTTTTTTCGTTTTCAGTTAATTTTTCTTTTCTTCTCTCCATCATTTTTTGTGCTGATTCATAACATTTCTCTAAATTAAAACGTTCTGAATCGGCTTCTCCTCCCCAACTAAATGAAGGAATAAACTTAGGCGGGAAATCGGCTGTAAAAATATTGGCTGAAATTCCAACTACCGTTCCTGTATTAAAACGTGTAGAAATAGCCGATTTTGAAAAATCGCCCATCACAAGTCCACAAAATTGTAAACCTGTATCTAAATATTTCTGAGTCGAATAATCCCAAACCCGAACTCCGGAATAATTATTTTTTAAATTAGACGTATTGGTATCTGCGCCTAAATTGCACCATTCACCAATCACGGAATTTCCTAAAAACCCGTCGTGTCCTTTATTAGAATATGCCATAAAAATGGAATTATTCACCTCTCCTCCTACTTTACAATGGGGACCTATGGTTGTTCCCGGATAAATCTTAGCTCCCATATTAATTTTAGCTTCTTCACACAATGCCAATCCACCACGAAGCATACTTCCTTCCATCACTTCTGCATTTTTTCCAATATAAATCGGTCCTTCTTTAGCATTTAAAATGGAAAACTCTACCGTGGCACCTTCTTCTATGAAGATATTTTTCGCATTGAGAACACCATTAGTTGAAGATATTTTTTGAGAAACTCGTCCTTTTGTTATAAAATCATAATCCGATTTTAGTGCATACGAATTGTATTGAAATAAATCCCACGAACGATTAATTTTCACAAATCCACCTTCAAATTCTTGTTTTCCGGTCAAAGAATCTGCTTTATGAAAGTCTTCCAAAGTCAATTTTCCGGCAATCAATTGAGCATTGTGCCAAAGCGTTTCGCCTTCTTTTAATTTTTCGACACATTCTTTTATTAAGTGTGACGGAAAAAAAGCCGGATTAATAAATAAATTGATTTTTTCGGTATGAAGTGGGTATTTTTCTGAAAGATAATCCCGGGTTAAATAAGAATAATTTCCTCTGATGAGTTGTTCCCAACGTTCTCTGAATGTAAAAATACCCATTCGCAATTCAGCAAAAGGTTTTGTTAATGTCAAAGGACGAAGGTTTTCCCATTCAATTCCATCAAAAAGAATTATATTCATTCAGGAAGTATTTTTACAAATTTAAAATTTATTTTAAAAGTTTATTAAAAAAGTGATTATAAATCTGTTTGAGATTTACTTTCTCCTTAATTCATTGCTGAAAATCAAACAATTAGTTTTTACTGGTTTTGATTTAGGCAAAAGAAACTTGTGGAATTTCAATTCGTTGTATTTTTTCTTCCCAAGCATTCAATGATTGAATGGATTTTTGTCGGTATTCTTCTGTTTCCAAATACATTTTAGTCATTATTCCTTTATAATAATCGACACCTTCCAATAAAGAATTTTTGAAGTTCTCAAAATACTTAATTTGCTTGGTTGTCCATTCATTCAGTGATTTATTCATTTCTTTTTTCAAATGATTTACATACATTTCCAATTCATTAATGAACATGTTTTCTCTGTTTAACTGATTCAAAATCATAGCTCTACCGTAGATGTGGTCAACCATTTGTTTCAGTGAAAAAGTTCCGGAGAAATAGGCTAAATTCGGTCCCGGACAAATGGATACTGCTTTAATTTGTTTGGGTTTAGCGGCATCGTTTGCTAATAAAGCCGGAACTGCCAAACCTTCGCACAAACATTCTTTTTCAAGTATTTTTTTACTTTTTTCGTCAAATTCTTCTTGAGAAACAGCCGTTTCTTCTAATTCTTTTAATTTTAGATCTTGGTACTGACGTGATGCTGTACAAATGCTTTTTTCGGTAAATTCATTATTAAACGTCAAAAACTTCTTCAAACACGGACTTCCCGGTCGGTTTTTATCCACTCTTTCTTGTATCAATTGCTGATTGGAAGTATTTCTTAAATTATTAAAAGGAACACCCAAAGGTGAAGCATCGCTTAAATAATAATCTTCTTTTTTTGCAGTTGCTAATTGCTGCAAAGTGGATTCATCTAAATTAGTGGCTTCGGGAACCAATAAAAAAGGACTGCCCCAACCTGCAGAATCAACTTGGTAATAATCCAATAAAAACTGTTGTTCGTTAGCGGTTCCGATTCCTCCTTGTACGGTTAAACGAGTCAATGGAATTTCTTTAAAATTCTGAATTCCTTTGTTTTTCAAAGCTGTTTGGCAAATGGAAAAAAGTTCGGTTTGAAGTTCTTCTTTTTTAGTTTTGAATTCTTCTAAAATCGGTCCTAATAACTTTCCGTCGGTTGCAAAAGCATGTCCACCGCAATTTAATCCGGATTCAATTCGGAATTCAGAAACCCAAAGTCCTTTTTTGGCTAATATTTTTCCTTGAATTAAAGCAGAACGAAAATCGCTTACTTTTAAAATAATTCGTTTTTTTAAGTAGGAATTTTCATCGGGATAAAAATCATTAAATTCCTCAAAATAAGTGTATAATCTCGGGTTTAATCCGGCACTTAAAATAACGGCTGCATCCAAATCGCTATTGGCAAATCCGCGCAATGCTGCCATGGCATCGTTATAAATTTCGGGTAAAGCATTTCCTTTTGAATCGTAATTTACCGTATCGACTTTTGCCATTATATTCACATCAATTGCTCCACAACGAAGTTGGTCTTTTAACTCGTTTTGAAGTTTTTCTTTTTGAACCGAATCGTTTTCTTTCTCCATCTTTTTGTACAATAATTTTATGGGAGAAGTTTCGGGTAACAATTCAAAATATTTATGTAAATCCAATTTTTGTTCAAATTTCTGATTTTTTAATTTTTGAAATTTGTCTTTCACCATGGAATTGACCAAATTAAGGTAATCGGTGATTCGTCCGGCCCGGTAATCATTATCTTTTTTAGTAATCGGTTGATAAATCCGTCCTAAAGTTGTATAATAATATTCGCGCATTTGTTCGATGATAATATCATCCACAATGGAAATCACGGAATCAATACCGTATTTTGCGACTTTCACCGGTGTATCAAGTGTAAACCCAATTCCCATTACCGGAATATGAAAACGATGATAGTTGTTCTTCTGCATTATTTTTTATTTATTTTGATGGATAGAAAAATAAAAAACTTCTTAAAAAATAGCTTTGCTGCAAAACTACTTAATTTTAATCACAATATAATACTTAGAGGTCTTATAATTTTGTTATTTTCTTATAAAAACAAAAAATTATCGATTTTTCAATCTTTTTAAAAGTTTCTATTTTGAAAAATATAGGGCAAATTTGAAATGCTTACTTGACTAAAAATTAGAAATCCAATACTAAAAAAACTCTCTGAATCAGAGAGCTTCCCTATTATTTTAATCAAAATGAAACCAAAGAATTATCTTCTTCCTCCTCTGCCTCCACTTCCATTTCTTCGTTTTTTATCTTTTGATTTGATTCCTCCAAAATCAGAATTACGA
>JAVFAE010000137.1:0-5512 GCA_034002605.1 Weeksellaceae bacterium
GGTATCGGCAGAAATCCCTTTTTCCGGAAAAGAAACCGCCATCATCTGAATTTCGTTTTTAGTCATCATTGACAAAAATAAATCAAATCCTGCCTGAAATGCACTGGAACGACTGATTCTTTTATCAGCATAAGCAGAAATGAAATAAAATGGATATTGTCCGCTTCCGATGATGTGGCTTTCGTGAACACCGGTTTTAAAAGCTAAATTGTATCGAATTGGTTCAGTGAAAATCGTATCAGAAAGTGATTGAGGTAAATATTCTCTTTCTGTTTTTGAATCAAAAGCATGATGAATACCTAAACTAGCTCCAACTGTATTAATGCTCGTATTGGGTGTTTTAATGGTTCCGTTGGAATGATGAATCAAAAAGACACCTGCCCGAACGCCCAAACCTTCCCAAATATTTTCTTTTTGAAAATTCAGCATAAAAAAAGTAGCAGGCATTAAATAAGAGCCCCATGCAAGGTTGCGATAATTCTTTTCTTTGTCATACGGATGTGTGTTTAACGCAATTCCTTGTCCGATTCTTAATTGTAAATTCCGTTGAAAAAAATAAAAATTATAATGAGCAAACAAACCATATAAATCACCAAGAATCTCGTTTTTATTGTTTTGATAATGAAAAGTCAACCCAACATCCGGATAATTTAATCGGGATTCCCATTCATTTCCACCGAAAGTTTTTTGTTGAGCCGAAATAAAAACCCCTTCTGGATGTGACTTAATTAAATGCCGGATTTTTTCACTGTGCGGCAAAAAACTTCCGTAATAGTAATTTACATCAAGTGTATATTGCGGTTTTGTTTCCTGAGCATACGAAAAAATGCAGAGTAAATTTAAAAAGTAAATTAACTTTTTCATAATGGCAGGTCAAAAATAGAAAAACTGTAAATTATACCAACTTTTTCCATTGAAAAAGAAAAATCCATTTTGGGTTTAAAGCAATGATTCTCATTGTAATGAATTAAAAAAATAATTAGGAAGAAATCAAAAGAGTAGGTAGAGAATAAAAATGACTCTTGGATTTTTCTTATTTGTTTCTAAAAAATATGTTAAAGAATTATAAAAATTATAAGGAAAAATAGTATTTTTGTTAAATAAACGAATTGTGATGAAAGCAAGACTAAGCGCATTTTTGTTTTTTTTAGGATTTTGCAGCATTTTAAATGCTCAAATTATGATTACATCCGAATGGTATTCCTATGGAATTTTTAATGAGGAAACAAAAGAATGGGATATGCTTTTGGTGGATGAAGAAGAAATAAATGTCTTGAGTTTGTTTTTTGATTTGAATGTAATGTTACTTGTGAATGAAAATTTAGTTCAAGAATTTTCGATTCTCAATTCCGATTCTGAAAAAAACAAGCTGACCGTTACTTTGAAAAATGAAAATAAGCAGGATGCCACTCTGATAATCGATAGAAAAAATAAAGAAGCACAATTGACTCAACTCAATTCGGAAGGAAAATTACTTCTTTATTTGTTCTATATTTCCGAATATTCAGTTGAAAATTAACCTAAATCAAAATAAATTTAATCAAAAATCAGAATAGTATGAAAACAAAAATTTTATTTTTAATTGCTTTTATAAGCTTGATTGGCTTTTCAAAAGCACAATTGATTATCTCCTCAGACACTTATACGCAAGGGGTTTACAACACCGCAAAGGAAGAGTGGGATTTTATTGTATTACAAAAGAAAGTCACGAATGTTTTTGGAATTATGGAAGATATGAGTGCGTTTATTCACGCCAATGAAGACGGAACGACAGTTGTTTATACCATAACCAATTATGAATATGACGATGAAAGTGTAAAATACTCTATTGTTATGCAGGATGACTCCAAAAAAGAATACGTTTTAATCATTGACGGAAGTAATTTAGACATTGGAATCAGCTATTATGATGCTAACGGAAGGCAGATGATGGATTATTACAACATTGTTGACGTTTCCGGTTTAGATGAATAAGAAAAAACTACACAAACCTAATTTATGAAATCAAAGTTTTTATTTTTAATTGCTTTTGTAGGCTTGATTAGCTTTTCAGAAGCACAATTGATTATCAGTTCAGACACCTATTCACACACTATTTACAATGAAAGCAAAGGAGAGTGGGATATTCTGATTAACCAGAAAAAAACCAATAATGTATTTGGAATCATGGAAGACATGAGTTCGTTTATCCACATGTCAGAGGATGGGACTGTTCTTATTTATACAATTACTGAATGGGATTACGATGAAGATGGTGTGGTTTTTACTATTTTTATGGAAGATGATGCTAAAAAAGAATACAGTCTTGTCATCGACGGGAAAAACGAAGACATGATGATTGCTTGGATTAATTCAGATAAAAAACAGGAAGCAAATTACTATACCATCAGTAAGATTGAAGACACTACAAGTAGTGAGTAAATACAAAATTTTCTTTATATAAAATATTGAAATCCAAAAGGACGAAATTGCCGTCCTTTTGGATTTTTTTAGCAGAATAAAATAATAAAAAGTGTGTTTGATTTAATCTTTAAGGCTTCAATACAATTCGTTTTACCATAACACTTTTAGAAACTTTATCTGTCAACCTTACAAAATAAACACCCGGATTTGCGGTAGAAAGATTAATACTAAATTGTTTATTTGAACTTTCACCTTGGGAAATAAGTTGTCCTAAAACATTAAAAACTTCAAATCGCAATGGATTCAAAGAAGAATTTGCTACATGGACGATTCCGTCAGTAGGATTAGGATATAAGATGATGTGTGAGCTTAATTCGTTTTCAGAAGTAGTAAGAATAGAAAAATTGGCAAAAGTAGTCGCCTCTTCCGAATCGAAATTACCTCCGTTAACAATAATCTGCCCCTCTGTAGTTTCTAATTTATAACTTCCAATACCATAATTACAGCAAATTCCATCTCCCCATTGATCTAAAATGGTGAATGTATAACAGTCGTCTTCAGTTAATTCAAAAGCAGCATTGATTGTTTGATTATTACCATAAGGTCCACCCGAATAAAGTACGGTTCCGGCAGAATTCTTGAATTGCCAAGTAGTTTCTTCACCGTAATTATCCGTCACAAGAGTTAAAAGAACTTGTGAAGTTTCAAAAACTTCAACAGTACTAAATTCGGTAGAAGCCTGATTGTTATTTGGAAATTCATCTTCGCTATTATTTGGATTTTCAACGCTTGCTGTAAGAACTCCGTTTTCAGTGATTATGATTTCGCCTAAATTAAGATTTTCTGTTTCGCCTTGTTCTAAATTACCTGTCCACTGAATCAATACCGGAGTGGTATTATTTATTTGATAGGTAATATCGGCAGAAAGAAGATTTTCGGTACCATAATTTCGTAATTTCAGAATAGGATAAATTTTGTTTTCACAAAGTAAATTGGGGACATTGGCGATAGATATACCGATATTCAATGCATAAATTTGTAAGGGCGGATAAGGGTCTAAGGTAGTAGTACCCGTATTTTGAGGGTCTAACCATTCTTTTAGTCTTGAATCAGCAGTTTCTCCGGCATCCCAAGAAACACCTAAACGACCGTATTCATCATATCCACCGTTATTATTTGTAGTGTTGCCTATACAATCTGCAGTACCCCGCCAAAGCTGCCCGATGATTCGCCCTTCGGTATCAAATAGAGGAGATCCGGAAGAACCACCTTCGGTAACGCCTAATTCCCAGTTGTGAATTCTCCAAACAGGTTCTCCATAAGTGTTAAGGGGTGAAGGAGAATTTTCGTCAACACAAACTTTCATAATGTCTCCTGCCGGATGTGAAATGCCAAATGATTTTTCAGGGGTTGTATCCGTGCGATCCCACCCAGCCCATACCAAATCCCATTCCGGTGGAATAGGATTATTGATTTCTACTAAACAAAAATCAGTAGCGTATTTACGTGCTTTTAGTGTAGCACCACTCATGATAAAATTAGTTGGACCGTTGGTGCTATTAGTTGTAGCAGCACAAACCGGATCCGGACTAATCCAAAGAAAGCGGAAAGACCAATTCGCCGGATTGCTGTAACAGTGATTGGCAGTAAGAAAATAAGGAGTACCGTCGTTGGTGGTATTGTTGATGAGTGAACCTGTGCACCAGTTAGAGTTTCCGACAAGTATCAGTCCCACTGCTCTTTTATTGAGATTTTTATGATCTTCTAATTCAGGATTGATGGGGCAGTCCACGTCGTGATTACAATTTCCGGAATCATTAATGGCTTTTTCTTGAAGAAAATGGTTTTGTGTGCGATAACCATGTATTACTTTTGTGATTCGTAAAGTTCCTTCATCTCTGGCTTGTGAAGGTTCAAAATATTCAATCCATACATCATCACCGGCAATCAGCCAAGTTCCGAGTGTACGTTCATTATTGTTTTCAGTATGGGTATAAGCACCCAACAAATCGGTTTTATCGTTGTTGTATAAATAGATAGTAGCTCCTTCCGGAAGATAAAAATCTTCAAAAAGGAAATTCAATGTATGAGCTCCTTGTGATTTAAAACGAAGTTGCCAGATGCGTCCACCTTTAGGAAGTTCTGTCCAACTACCGGAATTATCCAAAGTATAATTTACAATGAATTCTTTACCAAATCGCCAAGGGACATCTCCTTTTTTATCGTTTAGTGCATCTTCTATAAGCATTTGATCAACATCAAATGCCGGCATTTTTATAGCGGTCAGATTTGATTTTAAATTCAGATTCCAACTTACCGGATTGCCTTCATTGGTAATTTGTGCCGTTACTAAAATAGAAAAGCAAAAAAGTATGTAAAACAGTTTTTTTTTCATTACAATTGTGTGAAGTGTTATTATAATTCAAAGTTAGAATAATTTTGTACATCACTGCAATAAAATGTGTTGTATTTACTAATTGAACTTATCTGCTATTTGTTCAAGAAAAGGGATTTATGTTAATATTCAAAATCTGATTTTTTACCACCAATTGCTTGAAAAACAGGATAATCAATGGTTATGGTTCCGTCAAATGGAACTTTTTCTTCACCACCTATTTTGGTAAAAGTTCCTTTTGCTTTTAATACTGCCTTTTTATCATTGAGTGTAAGCAATTCACCTACAGCATCATCACTGCTCCAGGATTCCATCCCCTCAACATCCCTACCCATAAACAAAATAGCTGCTGAAAAATTTATATCTCCTTCAGGTGAACCTTTTATTGGTTTTTTATTTTTTAATTCATCCCCATTGAAACTCATCAACATCCCAACTTCTCCACCATCGACACTGACAGAAACGGAAATAGCATCTTCCATCGCAGTTACCATTCCAATAATTTCATCGCCATTTAAACGACCATCCAATTCGGGGCTTCCGAATTTCAAATCGATGGTGACTTTGTTTTTCTCCATATTGCCAATTTCAATTGCTTCAATTTTCTGCCCGGTAGAAGATTCATACGCTTTCTCAAAAACGGTGGTAGAAACTTTTTCAGATATTTTCTTACAATTTGTTAAGGTGAAAAGAAGTGATAAGATTAGGGTCAAT
>JAVFAE010000138.1:0-5495 GCA_034002605.1 Weeksellaceae bacterium
ATTCCTATTTTTGCCTGAGTTTTGAAGTCTTCATGAGTGAATGCCAATGATGTTATGAACAATGACATTGTAAATCCAATTGCTCCTAATAAACTTAAACCAAATAAATTTTTCAAGTTCATTCCGGTAGGCCAAGGAGCAATTTTTAATTTAATTAACAAAAATGTTGTACCTGTAATTCCGATTATTTTCCCAAAGATTAACCCTAAAGCTACTCCAATAGCAATATTTGTACTAAATAATTCATCTGGTTGAACGACTAAGGAAACTCCTGCATTTGCTAAAGCAAAGATGGGCAAAATCAAAAAAGTAACATACGGATGCATAGCGTGTTCTAATCGTTGTAACGGTGGAACGGCATTTCGTACGTCTTCGCTTACTTTGCTTAAAATCTGAACCTGTTCTTCAGTTAAATTAGGAATATCATCTCTGGGATCAATGGATTCAAATTGTTTTAAATGTTTTTTTATTTGTTTTAAAAAAACGGCTTCTTTTATTTTTACATCTGCCGGAATTGCAAATGCTGCCAAAACAGCTGCAATTGTTGCATGAACACCGGATAATAAAAAGGCTACCCAAACACCTCCAATTCCTAAAATTGCATACAACCAAACATTGCGAACTCCTAATTTAGCAGCTAATAACATTATTAAAACAAACCCTAATCCTACACTAAGACTGATCAAGGAAATTTCAGATGTATAAAAAAATGCGATTACGATAACTGCTCCTAAATCATCAATGATTGCAAAAGCAGTTAAAAATACTTTTAATGAAAATGGAATTTTATTACCAAATAAATACAATACACCTAAAGCAAAAGCAATATCAGTTGCCATTGGAATTCCCCATCCGCTGTGGGCTTCTCCTGATGGATTTAATAGTAAATAAATTGTTGCCGGAACAATCATTCCTCCCAAAGCTGCCATAATTGGAAGTAAAGCTTTTCTCGGATTTGACAATTCACCGCCTACAAATTCTCTTTTAAGTTCCAATCCTACAACAAAAAAGAAAATTGCCATTAATCCATCATTAATCCAATGAAGTAAACTTAGATTAAAATAGGTTTTTCCATCAAAATAAAGAGCTGTTTTGTAATTTAAAACTTCAAAATAAGTTGTTGACCAAGGTGAATTTGCTAAGATTAAAGCTAAAATCACGAAAATTCCTAAGACAATTCCACCTGCTTTGGACTGATTCATGAAATTTTGAACCGGGTAAACAACTTTGTCGATAGGTGAAGTTTTGATTTCCATTTTTATTTATTCTAAGCTAATTATTAAAAAGCAAAAGCCCAAAATGATTTCGGGCTTTTCTTTACAATTTATTTTGTTGTTTTAAACAGTCATAATTTCTTTTTCTTTTTGCTCCAAAAGCTCATCAGCTAATTTCACGAATTTATCAGTTAATCCCTGAATTCTTGTTTCGTATTCTTTTTTCACATCATCAGAGGCATCTTCTACTTTTTTGATGTCATTATTGGCATCTTTTCGAGCATTCCGAATTCCGATTTTAGCATTTTCGGTATTGGATTTAGCAACTTTAGTCAACTCTTTCCGACGCTCTTCTGTCATGGGCGGAATATTGATGATAATCATATCGCCATTATTAGAAGGTGTAAATCCTAAATTTGCATTGATAATAGCTTTTTCAATTTCAGAAATTAAATTTTTCTCCCAAGGCTGAATCGTTAAAGTTCTTGCGTCAGGAGTTCCTATGTTTGCGGCTTGAGTAATTGGTGTCTGGTTTCCATAATAATCAAAACGAACAGAGGATAACATGGAAGGAGAAGCTTTTCCTGCTCGAATTGACAAAAATTCTTTAGTCAAATGATCCAATGCTTTTTGCATTTGTTCTTTCGCTTCTTCCCTAATTAAATCTAATTCTTCCATCTTTATTAATGCTTGTTATTATTTTTGAATTGCGAATATACTAAGAAAGTATTTAAATACTAAAGTAAAAATCAAACACTTTTTATTTTACAAGCGTTCCAACGTTTTCTCCTTTTACCAATCGGGTTAAATTTCCTTTTGTATTCATATCAAATACAATAATAGGTAATTTGTTTTCATGGCTTAAAGTGAAAGCCGTCATGTCCATTACGTTTAATCCTTTTTGGAAGACTTCTTCAAAGGTTAAATTATCAAATTTAGTTGCACTTTTATCTTTTTCAGGATCGGCGGTATAAATTCCATCGACACGAGTTCCTTTTAAAATCACGTCAGCATTTATTTCAATAGCTCGTAAAGTTGCTGCTGTGTCCGTTGTGAAATATGGATTTCCGGTTCCGGCTCCAAAGATTACAACTCTTCCTTTTTCTAAATGTCGGGTTGCTCTTCTTTTTATAAATGGTTCAGCGATTTGTTCCATTCTAATGGCGGTTTGTAAACGAGTATAAACATTAATTTCCTCTAATGCTGACTGTAATGCCATAGAATTTATCACAGTCGCCAACATTCCCATATAATCACCTTGAACTCTGTCCATTCCACTGGCAGCACCGGAAACTCCTCTGAAAATATTTCCTCCTCCAATTACAATTGCTACTTCTACTCCCAAATCCACAATATCTTTGATTTCTTCAGCATATTCTTTTAATCGCTGTGGGTCAATTCCATATTGTTGATTTCCCATTAATGATTCACCACTTAATTTTAGAAGGATTCTTTTGTATTTCATTTTGTGAATTTTTGGAGTTAAAAATCGTTGGCAAATATAGCAAAGTGTAAACTGATTTTGATAAGATAGAATTAGATTTTAATCAGGATTAACAAAAATTTTCCAAAAAATCACGTTCTTTGGTTTTTTATTTATCGTCATGAGCTGGATTATTCTTATCATCGCCGGAGTTTTTGAAACAGGATTTGCTGCTTGTCTTGGAAAAGCAAAAGAAACAACGGGTAAAGAATCTTATTTTTGGTTTGCTGGATTTTTGGTTTGTTTAACCATCAGCATGCTTCTTTTGATAAAAGCTACTCAAAATCTTCCTATCGGAACTGCTTATGCGATTTGGACCGGAATTGGTGCAGTAGGAACTGTTTTAGTCGGAATTTTCTTTTTCAATGAACCTACTAATTTTTGGCGTTTATTCTTCATCTTCACACTGATTGCTTCCATTGTCGGACTAAAATTTGTTTCAAGTTAACTACTAAGTTTTTCTAAAAAAACTTGATTTTTAAGTGATTTTAAATTAAATTTGTTTATCTAAATAACTTTGGCTTTATAAGAATTCATATTAACTTCAAATGATTTTAATTCTCAAAAGGTCTATAAAAAAACAAAAAATGAGAAATTTTAAATCTTTAATGTTGTTTGCGATAGCAATCGTAACGACTATCAGTTGTTCTAGTGACGACGACAGTAGTTCGAACCCCGAGTTCGACAGTAGTGTACCACAAGGAGAAATTGTTCCTTTGGAATTACGAGATGTAACTTTAACCGGCTTTTCTTATGTAACTACAAGCGGAAAAAATCAAACAGAAGAGAGCCAAAAATGGTGGAATTATAATATTGGAGAATTAATTTCCGCTAATTGTGAAGAATATAATGAAGTAATTTCACTATCTGATTATTATTTCGCCTTTTCCCCTGATGGTAAACTTCTTTATAAAATTGGTCTTAATGGCGTTGTTTATAATGACCGCACTTGGCAATGGACAAGTAGTGCAAAAGAAAGTATTTATCTCGATAATGAGACTGATGTGAAATTTACAATTACGTATCTCAATGATAATAATGTCTGCTATGCTTCCATTCAACATGGAGAAGGTTGTACTGTTACTACATACGAACACATGAACAACCCTCATTTTGAGTAAAATAAAAATATTTTACAACAAAAGGGAAGTAATTTAAATCACTTCCCTTTTGTTTTTTTATAAAATCTTGTTTCTCTTTTTTTTACACCATATCTTCCGGTCGAACCCAAGCATCAAAGTCTTCAGCAGAAACATAACCTAAACGAACGGCTTCTTCTTTTAAAGTAGTTCCATTTTTATGGGCTGTTTGAGCAATTTCAGCTGCTTTATAATATCCGATTTTAGTATTTAATGCTGTTACCAACATCAGAGAATTGTCCACTAATTCTTTGATTCGTTTATAATTTGGTTCAATTCCTTGTGCGCAATGCTCATCAAAGGAGACACAAGCATCACCCAATAATTGAGCACTTTGCAAGAAATTATACGCCAATAAAGGTTTAAATACATTCAATTCATAATGGCCCTGCGTTCCTCCGATTGTAATTGCGACATCATTTCCCATTACCTGAGCTGCTACCATAGTTAAAGCTTCCGCTTGAGTCGGGTTTACTTTTCCCGGCATAATGGATGATCCCGGTTCATTTTCCGGAATAAAAATTTCACCAATTCCTGAACGAGGTCCGGATGCTAATAAACGAATGTCATTTGCAATTTTATTAAGGGAAACAGCCAATTGTTTTAATGCTCCATGCGTTTCCACAATAGCATCGTGTGCAGCTAAAGCTTCAAATTTATTTTCTGCCGTTTTAAAAGGTAATCCTGTAAATTCCGCAATGTATTTTGCCACTAAAACATCGTAACCTTTCGGTGTATTCAATCCTGTTCCCACAGCAGTTCCTCCTAATGCTACTTCTGATAAATGACTTAATGTATTTTTTACCGCACGTAAACCGTGTTCCAATTGAGCTGCATAACCTGAAATTTCTTGTCCTAAAGTAACCGGCGTAGCGTCCATTAAATGAGTACGACCGATTTTTACTACATTTTTAAATGCTTCTGATTTAGCTTTTAATGTATTTCTTAATTTTTCAACTCCCGGAATGGTCTTTTCTACCACAGCTTTATAGCAGGCAATGTGCATACCGGTTGGATAAGTATCATTGGACGATTGTGATTTATTTACATCATCATTAGGTGCTAAGATTTTTTCTCCTTCTCCAATTTTTCCGCCCGAAAGTACTTGTGCCCGATTAGCAATTACTTCGTTCACATTCATATTAGATTGAGTTCCGGAACCGGTTTGCCAAATAACCAAAGGAAACTGGTCATTTAGCTTTCCTTCTAAAATCTCATCACAAACCTGAGCGATTAAATCTCTTTTTTCTTCCGATAAAACACCTAATTCACAATTGGCATAGGCGGCTGCTTTTTTCAAATAAGCAAATCCATGAATCACTTCAATAGGCATAGAAGCAGAAGGGCCAATTTTAAAATTATTGCGAGAACGCTCAGTTTGAGCGCCCCAATATTTATCAGCCGGAACTTTTACTTCTCCCATTGTATCTTTTTCTATTCTAAAGTCCATTATCTAATGTTTTGAAAATTAAGGTACAAAAATACTAAAGCTTAGCCATAAAAAGTTTAAACCTGATAATTTTCAGTTTCGTTTTGAAATTCAACTAAATTTCCTATTTTTGTCGAAGTTAAAATTAAAGTTATGGCACAATTCTTAGGTTTTCTATTTTTCCTCGTAATGGCAATGGTTGGATTTTGGGGAATTTTCTATTTTACAAG
>JAVFAE010000139.1:0-5491 GCA_034002605.1 Weeksellaceae bacterium
CGTCTTCAACCATGTTTTGAATCAAATCTTGGACTTCATTTTCTTCAAAAGATTGTGCTTTTATTCCTGTATTTAGAAGCAATAAAACCGTTAAAATTGTCCATTTCATTATTTTTGAATTTAATTAATCAGAACTTTTGTATTAAATTCTAAGCGTTTTCCTTCTATTTTCAAGATATACACCCCATTTTGTGGTAATCTCAATCGCAATTCGGTTTGAGCTGATTTATTTTCTTGTGTTTGAATTAAATTTCCATTTGTATCATAAATCCAAACTCTTTCGATTGATTTTTCAGGATTTTCCAAACGAATTACCACTTCTTTCATCGAAGTTGTGTAAACTATTACATCTTTCCGAGTTTGATATTCCAACTCATCCGTATTCAGTCCAATTCCCCAAATAATGGAAGCAAATTCCGGATGGTCAATATAAGGATTCCGATTCTCTTGAAAAGTATAATAAATGTAATCATTCAAGTCTTTTTCCCGTTGACTTGGCGGGTCCATCAAATGCCAAGCAATCAAAACTTCTAAAAAATCATCACTGAAAACTTTGTTAGCAGAACCATCAAACATCGTTTTTACTGCTGCATTGGATGAATTATAAAATCCGGGCATTAAATTTTCATAACAAGTAGCAAAATATAAAAAAACACGAGCAATATCACCTTTAAATTCATCAATAGGTTCCACAACGGTAATTGAGGAGTTTTCTGTAAATTTCCCTTTTAATGTTCCATTTAAACTTTTACACGGTAAATTAGTGGCTCCGGAATTGCACGGTGTTGCATTTTGGGCGTTGGAAACTGTTCCAAATCCATAATTATCACGCCAACCGTTCACCTTACTATCTGCCGGCCAAACATGAAAAGCATCGGAGCGCATGGGTGAATTACTATCAAAATAAGATTGAGGAATCAGATGTTCCCGATTAAAAGCATCGCCTTCATTTGCTCCGGATCCCATAGGGTCGTCCGGATTGTAATTATAGGCATCTGGCCCATCCGGGTTTTCAGAATAAATATCCAATACAGTATCATCTTCCTCATAATAACGGTCTCTAAATCCATTTTTAGCATTTGTTCCGGCATACAAATCCTTTAAAGAATTATAGCTTTGTGAATCAAAATCTTTAATTATAGTGTGTAATTTTGTTTTTAATGTAAAACCCGTTAAGTTTTGAGTCCCGTCATAATATCCGTTTGGAATCTGAGCCAAAGTAGTTATGGAAAGACTTAAAAATAGTAGTAGAAAGCTTAAATTTCCTTTTTTCATTATAAAACATTTAATGTTACAAATATATTGAAAAATCAATCGAATGGATTTCTATCTTTTTCAAAAAATTTTCCAATAATATATTGCACATATCAAAATTTGTTTTAATTTTGCGCACTCATTCAGAATAAAAAGAGAAAAAATATTATGGCAACGCATAAGTCAGCATTAAAAAGAATTAGACAGAACGAAGTGAAAAGAGCGAGAAACCGTTATTATCACAAATCAGCACGTACTGCGATTAAAAAATTACGTTCTGAAACTGATAAAGCTGTAGCAGAAGGAGAACTTCCAAAAGTTTCATCTCAAATTGATAAATTGGCTAAACGCAATATTATTCATAAAAATAAAGCGTCTAACTTAAAAAGTAAATTAGCAAAATATATTGCTACTTTAGGATAAAACAAAGGGCCCGTTCGTCTATCGGTTAGGACTTCAGATTTTCATTCTGGCAAGAGGGGTTCGATTCCCCTACGGGCTACTTAAAATCAAAACTGCTTCAAAATTATTGAAGCAGTTTTTTTATTTATAAGAATCCAAAACTACTTTATTATTTCAAAAAATAATTTAACTTTGAACCGATGGGAATTGTACTGAAAGGTGAGAATTTAGTTAAAGATTACGGTAAAAAACACGTAGTAAAAAATGTTTCATTTGAAGTGGAACAAGGTCAAATCATTGGTTTATTAGGTCCGAACGGTGCCGGAAAAACCACTTCTTTTTATATGATTGTCGGTCTAATCAAAGCTACCAAAGGAAAGGTTTTTTTAGACAAACACAATATTACTAACGATGCTATGTACCGAAGAGCTCAGAAAGGAATCGGGTATTTAGCTCAAGAAGCTTCCGTTTTTCGTAAATTATCTGTGGAAGACAATATTAAATCGGTTTTGCAATTCACAAAACTCAGCCGGAAAGAGCAACAAATGAAAACAGATGCTTTGGTTGAAGAATTCAGTTTAGAGCATGTTCGCAAAAATCGTGGAGATTTACTCTCAGGAGGTGAAAGAAGAAGAACAGAAATCGCCCGGTGCTTAGCAACTGAACCCAAATTTATCTTATTGGACGAACCTTTTGCCGGAGTAGATCCTATTGCGGTAGAAGATATTCAAAAAATCGTTCGTTCGCTAAAAGATAAAAACATCGGGATTCTCATTACCGACCACAATGTTTCGCAAACACTTGCTATTACCGATAAAACTTACATCATGTTTGAAGGTCGGATTTTAAAAGACGGCTCACCGGAAAATTTAGCCAATGATCCGGATGTACGAAGAGTTTATTTAGGTGAAAATTTCCGTTTTGAACAATTTTAAGACTACAACAGAAAACTAAGCTTTCAAAGTTGTAACGTTTTCTTCAATTCATTTACTAATTAAAAAAATCAAAATAAAATGTCCGATTTACTTGTTGCAAAAGGAATAACCAAACAATACGGAAAAAAAATTGCATTAAACAACTTTGATATAAATATTCCGGAAGGTTCTGTTTATGGATTATTAGGTCCAAACGGTGCCGGAAAAACTACTTTTTTACGAATTATTAATCAAATTACTGCCCCCGACAAAGGAACAGTAACGATTGGTAATAAAAAATTAGACAAATCCATTATTCCTATGGTGGGCTATATGCCGGAAGAGCGAGGTTTGTATAATAATATGAAAATCGGAGAACAGGCTATTTATTTCGCTAAATTAAAAGGGTTATCCACAGCTGAAGCCCATCAAAAAACTCGATTTTGGTTTGAAAAGTTAGGAATTAACGAATGGTGGAATAAGAAATTAACTGAACTTTCAAAAGGAATGGGACAAAAAGTTCAATTTGCTATTACAGTGCTTCATGAACCACAGCTTTTAATTTTTGACGAACCTTTTAGTGGATTTGACCCGGTTAATGCTCAAATCATTGCCAATGAAATTTTGGAGTTAAGTAAAAAAGGAACCACTATTATTTTTTCTACTCACCGCATGGAATCCGTAGAAGAAATGTGCGACCATATTGCTTTAATCAACCAATCCAATAAAGTTTTAGATGGTGAAATCAATCAAATCAAACACCAATTTAAAACCGGAAATTATTATGCAGAAATTGAAAATCATGATACAGCTGCCTGGTTAAACTTCCAATCGAATTTTGATGTTGAAGTTGTTCCCACTAAACATCATCATTTAAGTTTTAAAATCAACAAACCCGAGCATTTAAATTCCAATCAACTTTTGATGGAAATCACTCAGTTGGGAACTGTTTCTCAGTTTAAAGAAGCCATTCCGTCTATGAATGAGGTTTTTATTCAAGCTGTAAAAAATTAATTGAATCCTAAGAATTAAAAAAAATGAACCAAATACTTTTAGTTGCCAAACGCGAATTTTTAGCCCAAGCAAAAAACAAAACTTTCATCATCATGACATTTTTGTCGCCTTTGATTATGATTGGAATTATTGGAATTATCGCCTGGATGATGTCTGCTAATTCCAACCAAAAAAGTATAGCGGTAGTAGATGAAAGCGGTGAATTCATTACTTCTTTGGTTTCGGGTGACAGTGAAATTTATAATTTTTACTCGTCAAAAGACATTTCCGGAATTAAAGATACACTTCTCAACAGTAGTAGTCTAAATGCACTTTTAATCATTCCAAAAATTGAAAATAACGATTATACTCAATTTGTAAAAGGAATTGAACTCTACACCAACGGTAACATCGGCGTAGCTTACAAAGAAAAATTAGAACACAATCTTAATTCCCGATTGGAAGAAATAAAAATGGAAAAAGTTGGGATTTCAAAAGAAAAATTAAAAGAAACAAAAGCGAATATCGCTATTAAATCACTTAATTTAAAAGAAGGAACGGATGCCAAGTCACAACAATCAGATTATATAAAATTCGGTTTAGCCATGTTTTTGGCATACATCATTTTCATGTTCATTATGCTTTATGGCGTAAAAGTAATGCGCAGTGTAGTGGAAGAAAAAAACAACCGTGTGGTTGAAATTATCATTTCTTCCGTAAAACCTTTTAATCTGATGATGGGAAAAATTCTGGGGACTACGCTTGTTGCCTTGCTTCAATTCACAATTTGGGTTGGAATGGGTGTTGCGATGATTACCGGTGCTTCCGCTTTTATTTCTTCAAAATTGGATATTTCCGGTAATTTAAATTCACCGCAAGCACAAGAAATTTTAGCACAAAACCCGGAATGGATGAGCGAAACTCAAGGAATGTTAGATGCTTTAACAGGCATTAATTATCCTTTGATTTTGACTTTGTTTTTCATTTTTTTCTTATTGGGTTATTTATTTTACAGTTCCATTTTTGCTGCTATTGGTTCGGCTGTAGATAACGAAACTGACACACAACAATTCACATTTTATCCTATTTTCCCCATGATAATTGCTATGTACGGCAGTATGACAACTTTGGAAAATCCAGACGGACCGGTCGCTTTTTGGTTATCCATTATTCCGTTGACTTCACCTATTTCCATGGTAACTCGTTTACCGTTTGGTGTAGAATGGTGGGAAATTGCTTTATCTTTGGTTTTACTCACCGGATTCATGCTTTTCATGGTTTATTTTGCTTCAAAAATCTATCGGGTAGGGATTTTAATGTATGGAAAAAAACCTTCGTTCAAAGAAATGTGGAAGTGGATAAGATACTCCAATTAATCTCTCTAAACTTTAAAAAACTGAATTTCAATTCTTAGCATACATCAATGTATAAGTTTTATTAATGACTTAATTTTGTTGAAAATTACAGATTATGGAATTAGGAATTGGAATGTTTGGTGATTTGACTTTTGATTCAAAAACTCAAAGCTATCAATCTGCCAAACAGCGTTTACAAGAAATTACGGAACAAGTTCAACTTGCAGACGAATTAGGTGTCGATGTGTTTTTAGCCGGTGAACATCATCGTGCGGATTATGCGATTTCCTCACCGGAAATGTTATTATCAGCTTTGTCCACTCGTACAAAAAACATAAAATTAGGAAGCGGTGTAACCGTTTTAAGTTCTACTGATCCGGTAAAAGTTTACCAAGATTTTGCTACTTTGGATTTATTATCCAACGAAAGAGCTGAGATTGTTGCCGGACGAGGTAGTTTCATTGAATCCTTTCCTTTATTTGGCTATGAATTAGACAATTACAGTCAACTATTTGAAGAAAAATTAGATTTACTGCATCAATTAAATGAAAATGAAACTCTGAGTTGGCAAGG
>JAVFAE010000140.1:0-5466 GCA_034002605.1 Weeksellaceae bacterium
AAATATGGAAAAAATAGGCAGTGTTTCAGAGGTGTGGTAGTGTCTCAGGGTAGTGTATCAAAGTGGTAGTGTTTAAGAGGTGTTGTTTATAAAAGAGTGCAATCGCATGTAGTTGATAATCAATGGTCAGGGTGTTTAATATAGTAATGGTAGTGTATCAAAGTTAGTGATACAATAAAATGTATAACCAATTGATTTCGAGTGAGAAACTTCTCTTATTCATAATCCAGTTCCCTCTCCAAAGGAGAGGAAACTGGAAAAAGGCTTATCCGATTTGTACTTTACAAAGTTTCTTTCAGCCATTTATAAAACTCGGTATGCCAAATCACAGAGTTTTGTGGATTTAAAACCCAATGATTTTCATCCGGAAAATACAACAATCTACTTTTTAGTCCATGCAATTGAGCTGCTTGAAAAGCTTCCAAGCCTTGTCCAATCGGAACACGATAATCTTTTCCTCCCTGAATAATCAAAATAGGAGTATCCCATTTGTTTACAAAATTACTCGGGTCAAATTCGGTATAAGTTTTCATTGCAACTTTATTGTCGGTTTCCCAATAAGCTCCTCCGGCATCCCAATTGGTAAACCAAAGTTCTTCAGTTGTTCCGTACATGGATTTTAAATTAAAAACCCCATCGTGTGCAATGAAGGATTTAAATCGTTTATTGTGAATTCCGGCCAAATAAAACACAGAATAGCCGCCATAACTCGCTCCAATTGCACCTAATCGTTCGGTATCCACATAAGATTCTTTGGAAATATCATCAATTGCCGATAAATAATCCTGCATTACTTGTCCACCCCAGTCTTTACTGATTGCTTCGTTCCATTCCACACCATGTCCCTGCATTCCGCGACGATTTGGTGCGATAATGATATAACCGTTCGCCGCCATTAATTGGAAATTCCAACGATAAGAATAAAACTGGGAAAGTGGTGATTGAGGTCCGCCTTGGCAATACAATAAAGTCGGATATTTTTTGTTCGGATCAAAATCCGGTGGGAAAATCACCCAAGCCACCATATCTTTATTATCCGTTGTTTTAACGATTCTTTTTTCAATCGGACTGAGTTTGATTTTAGAATAAATAGCTTTATTTATATTGGTCAATTGTCGCATTTCCCCATTTTTCAGATTAACAGCATACAATTCGGCAGCATGATTCATGTCGGTTCGGCTTATGATGAATTCATTTCCGCTTTCACCAACCAATCCGGCTACATCAAATTGTCCATCGGTAATTTGTTTGATTTTAGGTAAATCTTTCTTTTTTGAATTTAAATCTACTTGAACCGAAAATAATTGAATAGTTCCGCCAACTGGTGCATTAAAATAAATGTATTTTCCGTCTTTGCTCCATTGGAAACTACCAACAGTCCCATCCCAGTGTTGTGTTAAGTTGGTTTTCACACCATTGTTTAGTAGGATAATATCCGATTTATCAGCTTCATAACCGTCTCTTGCCATGCTTAAAAATGCCAAAACACCGTCTTTTGAAAAAGCAGGAGAAGTATCATAGCCCGGCATTCCATCGGTTAAATTAACTGTTTTTTGAGTTTTTATATCGTATTCGTAAATGTCTGTATTTGTGCTTAAAGCGTAGTCTTTTCCTTTTAATTTCTTGGCAACGTATAAAATTTTACTTCCGTCTTTATTCCAAGTGAAATCTTCGTTTCCACCAAAAGGCATTTGAGGAGAATGAAACGGTTCGTCTTTTAATAAATCAATTCCTTTAGCATCCGGATGGTTTGTGTTTTTTAGAATTAAATGATTAAATGTTCCGTCGCTCCAAGTGTCCCAATGTCTGTAATGCAAATCATTATAAACATAAACATTGGATTCTTGTAATTTTGGATATAAATCTTTGCCTAAAACAGCTTCTAATTTTATTTTTTCAACTTCAATCTTTTGAGATTTATCGGGCGAAAGCGATTTATCGGTGATTAAATTCGAGTAATCGCTAATTTCAGTTGATTTTCCGCCTTGAATCGGAAGCAAATAACTTTTCGTAGTTTTTTCGCCTTTCTCAACTTGATATTCTGTCACAGAATACACTACATTTTTTCCGTCATCGGTAATTCCTACGGGACTGATTCGTTTTAATTTCCATAAAAGTTCGGGTGTCATCATGTTTTGTGAATAAGAATGAGTGATAAAAGCTAACCCAAGAATTAATACTAATTTTAATTTCATTGTGAATTTATTTTTGAAAACCAAAAGTACAATAAAATTCAGTAAACAAAGCTGAAGCTGAAAAAACGGCGGAAAAGACTTTCAAATTCCCTTGTTTTTGATTGTTGTTACCCGATAAAATCTTTTACTTTTGTAAAAAAGAAGAATAAATGAAGAATATTTGGGTTTCGCTTTTACTTTTATTGAATACCATTTTATTAGCTCAACAAGAAATCCCTTTTTATTTGGATGAAAAACAAATGGAATGGGTCAATCAAAAATACAACTCCATGACTTTGGACGAAAAAGTCGGGCAACTTTTCATTGTGGCGGCTTATTCCAATAAAGATGCAGCGCACGAAGCTGAAATTGAAAATTTAGTAAAAAACGAAGGCATTGGCGGATTGATTTTCATGCAGGATGATGCCACTCGACAAGCTACTTTGACCAATCGTTACAATAAATCGGCTAAAATTCCTTTGCTAATCGGTATGGATGCCGAATGGGGATTGGCAATGCGTTTAAAAGAGGTCAATCGTTTTCCTTGGGCCATGACAGTCGGAGCCGTTCAAAATAATGAATTAGTCAAAGAAATGGGACGAAATATTGGTGAACAAGCTAACCGAATGGGGGTTCATTTTAATTTTTCTCCGGATGTAGATGTGAATACCAATCCTAAAAACCCGATTATCGGCAATCGTTCTTATGGTTCTAATGTGAATAATGTAGCACAAAAAGGAATTGCTTATATGGAAGGAATGAAGGAAAAAAGAGTATTGGCTTCGGCTAAGCATTTTCCCGGGCACGGCGATACCAGTCAAGATTCACACAAAGTACTTCCTTTGATTGCACACGATAGAAATCGGCTAAACGAAGTAGACTTGGCTGCTTTTCAACAATTGAGTGATGCGGGAGTTGCTGCTGTGATGGTAGCACATTTAAAAGTTCCGGCTTTGGATGATAGTGGAACTCCTTCTACACTTTCGTATAAAATCATAACAGAAGTATTAAAAAATGAAATGAACTTTAAAGGATTAATCATCACCGATGCTTTGAATATGTCGGGTGTTACTAATTCATATCCACCCGGAATTGTTGATTTGAAAGCATTTGAAGCCGGAAATGATATTTTGTTGTTTTCTCAGGATGTAAAAACGGCAAAACAAAAAATCATTGAGAAAATCCAATCGGGCGAAATTTCAGAAGAGCGATTAGAAGAAAGTGTGAAAAAAATTCTAATGGCAAAATATTATGTAGGATTGAACCAAACTAAAGAAATTGACACTAAAAATCTTCCTGCAGAATTAAATAAAGTACGCTATGCCGAAACGACTTATCAATTGTATGAACAAGCGGCTACTTTACTTAAAAATGAAAATAATGTACTTCCTTTTCAAAATATAGGAAAAATTAAAGTGGCTTATGTCCCTTTGGAAGAAGCAGAATACGAACGATTTTATAAAAATTTACAATTTCATCTTCCGGTTGAATTAGTGAAAATTAAATCAGTAGCCGAAGTGTCAAAGCTTCGGGATTTTGATTATGTTATTGTTGGTTTGCACAAATCCAATGAAACAGCTTATAAAAGTTATAAAATTTCTGCCGGTTCAAAGTCGATTTTAAAAGCGATTTCCGAACAAAACACAACGATTTTGACTTTATTTGGAAGTCCGTATGCTTTGATGGATTTAGATGTTTCTCAAACGAATTCTATTTTGGTTTTGTATCAAAATTTAAGCACGACTCATGATGTGGCAGCCGGACTTTTATTCGGTTCAGCAGACATCAAAGGAAAATTACCGGTGGACGTAAATAAAAATTGGAAGTTCGGAGATTTTATTTTTTTGAAATCCATTCAACGCTTGGGTTTTGCTGCGCCGGAATCGGTGGGAATGGAAGCAGAACTCATCAATAAAATTGATGGAATGGCACAAGAGGCGATTGATAAAGGAGCAACGCCCGGACTTCAAATTGTTGCCACCCGAAAAGGAAAATTAATTTATGATAAAAGCTTTGGTTTTCACGACCAAAACCATAAAAAAAAAGTAGAATCCATTGATTTGTTCGATGTAGCTTCCGTAACCAAGGTAACAGCTACAGTTCCTTTGTTGATGAATGAAGTGAGTCGGAATGAATTGAGTTTAAATCAAACTTTGGGGAGTATTTTACCTGAAACAAAGTCCACTAATAAAGAAAAATTGACTTTGAAAGAATTGTTGGCCCATCAAGCCGGATTACCACCTTGGATTGGCTTTTACAAAGAATCGGTCAATGTCAAAAACGCTCGTTTGTATTTGGATTATTATTCCCGAAAACAAGATGAAGAACATCCGATTAAAGTAACGGATGATATTTATATTATTGGTTCAATCCGGGATACGATTATGACCGATATTATTTATGCGCCTTTGGGTAAAAAGTCGTATGAATACAGTGATTTAGGATTTTATTTGTACCAGGAATATTTGGAAAAAAAGTATAAAAAACCATTGAACGAATTGATAAATGAGTTTTTATATGAGCCTATGGGACTTCGTTATACGACTTATAATCCTTTGGATAAATTTTCTTTGGAGCAAATAGTGCCGACAGAAAAGGATAAAACGTATCGGAATCGTTTGATTCACGGTTATGTTCATGATCAAGGAGCAGCTATGTTGGGTGGAATTGCCGGTCATGCCGGATTGTTTTCTACGGCAGAAGATTTGTCAAAAATCATGCAGATGTATTTGAATGGTGGTTATTACGGTGGAATTCAATTTATAAAACCGGAAGTAATTCAGGAATTTAGCTCGACTCAATTTTCCGGGAACAAACGAGGAGCGGGATTTGATAAAATGAATTCAAACACCAATTGTAAATGTCCGTCAGAACAGAGTTTTGGGCATTACGGATTTACTGGAACCATGGTATGGGCAGATCCAAAAGAAGAAATTGTGTATGTTTTTCTGTCCAATCGGATTCATCCTTCGGTGGATAATAAAAAATTAAATTCCGGAAAATACCGGGAAAATATTCGTCAGTTATTGTACGATGCCATAGTAACCAATTAAAAAAAGAAATGAAAAGTATTTGTGTGTATTGTGCATCCGGTATAGGAAATCAAAGTATTTACGGAGAAGAGGCTTTTAAATTAGGTGAGATTCTAACCGAAAATAAAATTCAGGTGGTGTATGGCGGTGCCAAAATCGGAGTAATGGGAAAATTAGCCGAAGGTGTTTTGTCAAAAAACGGAAAAATAATAGGAATTATTCCTGAATTTCTAAAGAAAAAAGAAATTGCACATACCGGA
>JAVFAE010000141.1:0-5392 GCA_034002605.1 Weeksellaceae bacterium
TTTTTGCAGTTCTTTTAAAATAGCTTCATCTTTACCCATTCCATCTTCTATTCTTTTGTCCACATCTTGCTTAAACTCTCTTAACTGCTTAGCAACAATTGTATTCAATGCAATCATTGGCTGAGCACAATTTGCAGAAGATCCAACAGCCCGGTATTCAAATTTATTTCCAGTAAAAGCAATAGGAGATGTCCGATTTCGGTCAGTATTATCCAAAAGAAGTTGAGGAATTTTTCCAATATTTAATTTCAATTCCGTTTTATCATCCGGAGTCATTTTTCCTGCTTTTATACTTTTTTCTAAACTATCTAAAAAAGATGATAAATAAGTTCCAATAAAGACAGAAATAATAGCCGGAGGTGCTTCTAATCCTCCCAAACGATGGTCGTTTGAAGCACTTGCAATGGAAGCTCGTAATACATCATTATAATCATGAATAGCTTTAATTGTATTCACAAAAAAGGTCAAAAATTGTAGATTACTTTTCGGATTTTTTCCGGGAGATAGTAAATTCACTCCTGTATCTGTGGAAAGTGACCAATTATTATGTTTTCCTGAACCATTTACACCGGGAAAAGGCTTTTCATGCAATAAAACCCGAAGATCATGTCTTCTTGCGATTTTATTTAATATATCCATCAACAATAAATTATGGTCATTCGCTAAATTACATTCTTCAAAAATAGGCGCACACTCAAATTGATTAGGTGCTACTTCATTATGTCGGGTTACTACAGGAATTCCCAATTTTAATGCTTCTATTTCAAATTCACGCATAAAATAAGCTACTCGCGAAGGAATACTACCAAAATAATGGTCTTCCAACTGTTGTCCCTTGGCAGGTGCTTTTCCAAAAAGTATTCTTCCGGTCATCACTATATCCGGGCGGGCATTATAAAAAGCTTTATCTACTAAAAAATATTCTTGTTCCCATCCTAAAGTTGCATTGACTTTTTTAACTTCTTTATCAAAATATTGACAAACACTTACAGCCGCTTTATCCACTGCATCCAAAGCTTTTATTAAAGGCATTTTGTAATCTAAAGCTTCACCGGTATAAGCAATAAAAATAGTAGGAATACAAAGCGTATTGGAAATCATAAATGCCGGAGAAGATGGATCCCATGCCGTATAACCTCGTGTTTCAAAGGTATTTCGGATTCCACCATTGGGAAAAGAAGAAGCATCGGATTCTTGTTGAACTAATAAAGAACCACTGAACTGATCAATTGATCTTCCCGGACCTATAATTTTTAAAAAAGCTTCATGTTTTTCTGCAGTTGTTCCTGTTAAAGGTTGAAACCAATGGGTATAATGAGTTGCTCCTCTTTCCAATGCCCAATCTTTCATCGCAGAAGCTACACTGTCTGCTGTTGTCCGATCAATTTTTGTTCCTTTATAAATAGCATCCTGAATCGCATTGAAAATGGAATCAGGTAAATATTCTCTCATTCGATCTTCATGAAAAACTTCTTCACCAAAATAGCCGGAATTTTTCCCAATTAATTCTACTTTTCTTGAAGTTCTGTTAAGTGCTTCCTGATAAGCATTTTTTCGTGATATCAACATAAATAATAAATTTTAATGCAAAAGTATCACTTTTTTGGTGGTATGAATTTAAAAAACATATTTTTTTATTATTACACCCCTAAAAAAATAGGGTATAATTGTAAAAATAATAATTTTAATAATTAAGAATTTAAATTTTTATGTCAAAATTGCCGCAACACCCGGTAATTCTTTTCCTTCTAAACTTTCTAACATCGCGCCTCCACCTGTTGAAACATAACTTACTTTATCGGCAAATTCATATTGTTTTACAAATGCAACCGAATCACCGCCGCCTACTAATGAAAATGCACCATTTTGAGTTGATTTTATAATTGCATTTCCTAATGCAATTGTTCCTTTTGCAAAATTTGGCATTTCAAAAACTCCCAAAGGTCCATTCCATAAAATTGTTTTGGATTGTTGAATAATTTCAGCAAATAATTCATCTGTTTTAGGTCCCACATCCATTCCCATCCAGCCTTCTGGAATAGCATCTACCGGAACAATATGAGTTTTAGCATCATTACTAAATGCATCGGCTACAATATTATCAATCGGTAAATAAACGCCAACTCGATGTGTTCTACAAGCTTCTAAAATTTCCTTTGCTAAATCTAATTTATCATCTTCTACCAAGGAATTTCCAATTTTTCCGCCTTTGGCTTTAATAAATGTATAAGTCATTCCACCACCGATGATTAAATTATCAATTACCGGAAGAATATTATTGATAATTGTAATTTTTGAAGAAACTTTTGCTCCTCCTAAAACAGCCGTTATCGGTTTTTTCCCTGATTTTAATACTTTTTCAATAGCTTCTAATTCTTGTTTCATCAAATAACCAAATGCTTTTTTATTAGGAAAAAATTCGGCTATAATTGCAGTAGAAGCATGTGCTCTATGAGCTGTCCCAAAAGCATCGTTTACATAAAAATCACCTAAATCGGCTAATTTTTTAGCAAACTCAACATCACCTTTGGTTTCTTCTTTATGAAAACGAAGATTTTCTACTAATAAAACTTGTCCGGATTGTAAATTTTTAGCTTTATTCATAGCATCTTCACCTATCACATCATCTGCTGTTATAATTTCTGTTTTTAAAATTTCAGAAATTTTATAAGCAATATTTTTCAATGAAAATTTATCTTCAAATCCATTTCCAGGTCGTCCTAAATGTGTCATCAAAATTACAGAACCTCCTTCGTTTAAAATTTTAAAAATCGTAGGTTGTGCAGCTCGAATTCGAGTATCATCGGTTACTTTTAAATTTTCATCTTGCGGAACATTAAAATCGACGCGAATTAGTACTTTTTTGTTATTAAAATTAAAATCATCTATCGTTTTCATATTTTGTAATTTTGAAAAGCAAAAATAAGCCATTTAATTCGGTTTTATTTTTTTTGTTGTTCACAATTCTATATTCATTTATATAGTAAATTTTAAAATTTAAAAAAAGAATATGATGATTATATATAGGATGTTAATATGTGGATAACTAATTTGGATAAATTTTATTGAATTATATTTAACAAAATGATTTGTTACGGTTTAATTTAAAATGAAAGAATTAGGAGCTTATTAACAAAAATTGTTGATTGTTAATTGTTAAATTTGCACTAAATCAGAAGAAATAGAATGCTGATAAGTATGTGCAAAATAAATAAATTAAAATCAAAACTTTTTCTTGACTGGAATTAGATTTTTTATAATCAAAAATGGAATTATAAAAAGCAAATGAATTCTATGAAATTCTATAAAAAGTAATTCTATATTTATCAACAATTGATTAAAAATTGATTTCACCTGATTATGAATGAAATAAAAGAATAATTAAAAAACTATGTTAATAAATCAAAAAAACATGAAAATTGCAATTGGAGCCGATCATGCCGGATTTGCTTATAAAGAAAAAATAAAAGATTTTTTAATAAGTAAAGGAGTTGAAATTGAGGATTTTGGAACATTTTCAACAGATTCTGTTGATTATCCGGATTTTGCTCATTTAACTGCAGAAGCTGTGGAAAACAATAAAGTTAATTTTGGAATTGTAATTTGTGGAAGTGGACAAGGTGTAAATATAACAGCTAATAAACACCAAGCAGTTCGTTCTGCTTTGTGTTGGAATACAGATGTTGCTCGTTTAAGTCGCCAGCACAATAATGCAAATGTTTTAGCTTTATCTGCTCGTTTTATAGCGTTGGACTATGTATTACAAATAGTAGAAGTTTTTCTTTCTACAGAATTTGAAGGAGGAAGACATCAAAATCGAGTAGAAAAAATCAGTTGTTAATAACTGATGAATTAGTAAAAATAAGATGAGTAAACATAATAAAAAACAAAATAAACGCTCTAATTCCGGAGGAAAATTTATTAAATCTATACTTGAAGTTTTATTAAAAAATAGAACTAAATCAATGAATCACAAACAAATAGCATCTGTTTTAAAAATTCAAAATAGTATTGACCGAGAAATTCTAATCAAAGACTTACATACACTTTTAATCAATAAACAAATTAAGGAAGTTGATCGAGGAAAATTTAAAATTAATGACGAACAACATTATTTAATCGGAACAATTGATATTACTCAGAGTGGTTCGGCTTATGTAACGGTTGAAGGATTAGAAGAAGACGTTTATATTCCAAAAAATAAAAAGAAAAATGCTTTACAAGGTGATTTAGTAAAAATTTATATTTATCCGTCCAAACAAAAAAGCAAAAAAAGAGCAGAAGGTGAAATTATTGATGTTGTTCAACGTTTTAAAACTCAATTTACCGGAATTTTTCAATTAGCAAAAAATGGAAAATATGGATTTGTTGTGAATAACAGACGTTCTGTTCATGTTGATTTTTATATTCCAAAAGAAAAATTTAATGATGCAGAAGATGGACAAAAGGTAGTAGTAAAATTCAAAGATTGGCCGGAAGAAGCTGATAATCCTTTTGGAGAAATTGTGGAGATTTTAGGAAATCCGGAAGATACAAAAGCTGAAATGCATTCCATTCTTTTGGAATACAATTTACCTTCTCAATTTCCGGAAGAAGTTCAAATTGAAGCAAAAGAATTGGATGTTACTATAAATGACAAAGAAATTGAACGTCGTCGTGATATGCGCCAAATTACGACTTTCACCATTGACCCGAAAGATGCTAAAGATTTTGATGATGCTTTATCCATTCAACAATTAGAAAATGGAAATTGGCAAATCGGAGTACATATTGCTGATGTAACCCATTATGTTCAACCGGATTCTTACATTGAAAAAGAAGCTTATAACCGAGCTACTTCGGTTTATTTAGTAGATCGAGTAGTTCCCATGTTACCCGAAAATTTGAGTAATGTTGCTTGCTCACTTCGTCCAAATGAAGATAAATATACTTTTTCTGCTGTTTTTGAAATGGATGAAAAAGCAAAAGTAATCAACGAATGGTACGGAAAAACAGTTATTCATTCTAATCGTCGTTTTACGTATGAAGAAGCTCAGGAAATTATCGAAGGAAGTGAAGGTGATTTTAAAGAAGAAATTCTGATTTTAAATCAATTAGCAAAAATTTTACGAAAAAAGAGAATGGCAGATGGAGCAATTACTTTTGATAAAGAAGAAGTGAAATTTGAATTGGATGAAAACGATAATCCGATTGGAACTTATATAAAAGTAAGTAAAGAAGCTAATCATCTGATTGAAGAATTCATGTTGCTTTGCAATCGAAAAGAATCAGAATTTGTTTCGACTGATAAAAACGGAAAACCGAATAAAAATACATTTATTTATCGGGTTCATCAAGATCCGGATATGGATAAATTACAAGATTTGCGATTATTTATCAAACAATTTGGCTA
>JAVFAE010000142.1:0-5313 GCA_034002605.1 Weeksellaceae bacterium
ATCTAATTTTCCTTCATTTCGGAGTTCATTGGAAACGGTTAATAAGTCAATCGGTTGAGTAGCATTGAACAATTTTTGAATCGCAGAAAAAATGGTTTGATGTTGAATTTTATAAAAAACACGAGGCTCAAGAATATCAATAACTTCATCAATTCCTTTTTTATCAATCATCATCGCTCCCAAGACCGCTTCTTCCAAATCAAGAGCTTGAGGAGGAAGCTTTCCTCTTTCTAAATTAATGATTTTCTGACTCTTAACCGTGTAACCTGTTGCTGTTTCCAAATTTTCCATAGGTTGGCTAAGGTATGAAAATGTATAAGAAAATAACCTATATTTCTATTAAGAAAGTTGTTAACAATTTTAAAATTAAGTAGTTTTTCATTCTAAATAAATTTAACTAAAAGAGAATGAAAGACTTTACGGTCTTTATTCAATTGAAACATTAATAAGTGTTTTTAGAAATTGTATAATTCATCTGAAATGTTAAAGTTTTGAGTTTTAATTCATAAAGGTATAGATTTTGAAAACATGATTTTTGTCATGACAAATAAAGAAACTGTCGTCAGTTGTTCATTGTTTAATTAATAAAATATATTGTTATGAAAAAGAGTAAAACTATTTGGAATGATTTCTTATTTGAACATCGGAATAAGCTATACGGAGCTTATGTCATACGAAATGAAGCACCTTGGAATTTATTAAAATCACTGTTAATCAGTTGTGTTTTTATCACTTTATTCGTTGTGGGATTTTCTTTTATGTCCAAAAGTAGGGTAGAACCTTTTGAACCGACACCGGAGCCTTTAATTTATACAATAACTAAAATTGAGGAAGTCCAAAAAATCAAAAAACCGGTAGTTGATGTTCCTAAAGTTCAAAATCGTCCCAAAGTGAAAAATGTGGATAGTAATATAATTCCCAATCCGGCAGAAGATCCGGAAGAAGAAAAACCATTAAATACACAAGAAAATATGGGTGCTGCTGAAACCGATGAGGACGGAGATGAAAATTTCAACGGTTCTGTTGTGTATGGAGACGAAAATGAGAATGAAAATGGAACAGAAACGCTTGGTGAAGAAGTTCCAGAAAACACAAAAGAAATTTATAACATTCGTGAAGTTTCAAAAATGGCAATTTTTCCGGGTTGTGAAAAAGTAGAAAATGATGCTTTATTAAATTGTATGTCAGATAAATTGCAAAATGAATTAGGTATTCAACTTCGGGATTTTGGGGCAATTGCAGATAAATATAATATTGATGTAGCTAAAACACGAATTCAATTTGTAGTAGATACTTCCGGACGAATTACGCAAATTAAGATTTTAAATGGCACTCATTCTATTTTTAATGCTGAAGCAGCAAAGGCTTTGAGGCAAGTAGCTGACCGTTATGAAAAACGAAATAAATTTTTACAACCGGCAGAATTAAACGATGGGACCAAAGTGAATATGAATTTCGTAATTCCGCTTCAATATTTGATGAAATAAGAAGTTACTAATGTTATGTAAATTGTAAAGTCGTATAATGTATAGTGTATAAAAAATTCATTATCAATGTTTTGGGATTTTACTTTGGACATTGTATTACTAGTATCTATGAACTAAAAAAGCACTTAAACTTTTTTCTTTTAAGTGCTTTTTATTTTGAGTTATAAAACTTTATTTTTTCTTTTTTGAATTCTTGTAATAACGGTCATAAGCCAAACGTACAGCTTTGTTTACGTCAATTACACCGCCGGTAACCGATAAAGTACTGAAATCTCTTGGTTCTTTTTCTGAACCGACATTTACGGTAGTATGAGAAACATTTACAGTTTCAAAAAGGATTTCTTTGACTTGTTCAGAAGTTAAATCAGGGAAATATGCCCAAAGTAAAGCAGCACAACCGGCAGCTACTGGTGATGCCATGGACGTTCCTTGTAAATAACGGTATTTTTGGTCAGGAACGGGTGCATAAATTTCTGTTCCCGGTGCAAAAATATCAACTTTGATTGTTCCAAAATTAGAGAAAGAAGCTTTCAAATTTTCAGAATAGCGTGTGCTTGCCCCAACGGTAATCCAGTTTTTAGCAAAAGAAACCATTTCTCCGTCTTTAAAGCTACTTGGATAATTGTAATTCCAATCCAAATCTTTGTTATCATTTCCTGCTGCATGAAACATTAGAACACCTTTGCTGTCTGCATAACGAATAGCATCGTAAACTAATTCTTTATTAGGTGAAAAAGCTTTTCCAAAGCTCATATTTAAGATTTTAGCTCCGTTGTCCACTGCATAACGAATGGCATTTGCTATATCTTCGTCTCTTTCATCTCCATCAGGAACTGCACGAACTGACATGATTTTAACGACACCTCCGGCAACTCCATCCATTCCGATTCCGTTACCCCGGCTTGCACCAATGATTCCGGCAACATGAGTTCCATGCAAAGCATCCGGACCTTCTACTTCATTGTTTCCGTATCCTTTTATTTTTATTTTTCCTTTGGTCGGGTCATACTTTTTATTGTAAGCATATTTTAAAGCCGGATTTTCAGTTTGATTAACTCCAAGTTCTTCTTTTGCTTCTTCAATGATTTCCGCCATTGTCATTCCAGTAAAAACATCATTATTTGTAATCAGAAAAACTAATTTTTCATTATTTTCTTTATCTTCTGCTGTTGTAATTGGAAGTTTTTCAATATTTTCAAGGGTTAATTTGGTGTCTTTGGCATAGCCTTCTAAATCCTGAAGAAAGTTCAGAATTTCATTTGCTTGTGGATCAACCGAACCTTCTTTGCTTTTTGCAGTATAGTACTTATCTGCCCAAACTTTTCTTGCTCTTAGATAAGTTTGATACTCTTCCGGCATTTTACGCATATTTTCCATGTCTTTATATTTATTGCCGGAATTGAAAAAAGTATCGTACCAAACAACTACTCGGGTAGCTTCATAAGTATCTTCGTTATAGTCAATTCCACTGGCATCTGCACAAAAATCCCAACCGTGAATATCATCTATATAACCATTATTGTCATCATCCTTTCCGTTTCCGGCTTTTTCTTTTGGATTGACCCAGATTTCATTTTTTAAATCTTCATGATCGATTTGAACACCGCTATCAATGACTCCCACCACAACAGTAGTAGGTTTTAGTCCTTTTGATTGTAAAAATTCCAATGCAGAATCGGTACCTACACCATAAATTCCGGTTTTTGAGAAATCACTGTGGAACCAATTACGCTTATCTAATTCGGCTTGATCTACTTCCTTGTTTTGTGCAAAACCTTGTATACTCAAGGTAATTACAAACAGATATACAAATAATTTTTTCATACTATTTACTAATGATTGATTTGAAAATTAATGAACGAATTTACTATTTCTAATTGGATTAAACCTAACTTTTTAAAAAAATAGAGCAAAAGAATTAACTATCGGGTATTTCAAGTGGATAATTTCCAAATAAGCTCACCAAGCGATTACTGAGGTAAATATTTCGATTAATACGATTCCCTAAAGCAACTATGGTTACTTCATCTTTGAAATCGCGAACGTAAATGGTGTTGTTGCCGTGCCATTTTCCTGTGTGATAAAGGATTTTTAAATCGTCTGACCATTCCATAAGCCGAAAACCCAAACCGTAATTTTTGGTACCTTCTTTTTCATAACTGTATCCTTTCCAAGCTTTTTCTTTTAGTTCTTTCGGAAGGAATTTATCGGAATACATGGCAACATCCATTTTTAATAAATCTCTTGGCGTGGAATAAATATTTTTGTCACCATAGGTTTTATCCAAATGATCATAATCCCAAAATTGTCCGTTGGCATAATATGATTTACTCACTATTTTGGCATCTCGGTCAAATTCCATTACAAATGTATTATTCATTTCTAAAGGATTAAAAATCATGTATTGCATAGCTTCAGGATAACTTAATCCGCTTACTTTTTCGATGATTAATGCCAATAAAACAAAATTGGTATTGTTGTAAAGAAAGTTTTTATCCGGTTTATTATAAGCCGGCGGTTGTTTTTTAATTAAAATATCTAAAACTTCCTGATTGCTGATTAACTGTGTTTTATCCCAATAAGTTTTATCATCGGTAAAGCGAAGATAATCAGGTAATCCGCTTCGATGATTCAATAAATTTTCAATAGTAACATCCGGATAAGGAAAACCAATTAAATATTTGTCCACAGTGTCGTCTAAAGCAATTTTGTGGTATTCAACTAATTTTAAAATGGCTAAGGAAGTTAATACTTTGGAAATGGATGCTAAATGAATCGGCGTATCGGCATTGATTGGAGTTTCTCTTTCTTTATCAGCAAAACCGTTGTAAGATTCAAAAAGGATTTCCCCGTGTTGTGCCACTAAAAGCCCGCCACTTACATTATTTTTATCCCAAAATCGGTCATAAAATTGCTGAATTTTCTTCTTTTTTAATTTTTTACTGAAATGATTGGGTTCGCGGAATTGCTTTTCTGCCATCCAATTCAAAGAATCATAACGAGGAATACTATCGAATTTATTTTTTGCTGTACGATTAAAAGCTTCTCCTAATTTCCCACAACTCAAAAGAAATGAAATCGTTAGTAAAATAAGCCAAGTAATCCCTGTTTTCTTCATTTTATAGTATAAGCTTTGGCACAAATTAATTTAAATCCTAAACGGAAAACAAATTTTTAACAAAATCTTAAGTTTCGTTTGTTTTCCATATTGTTTAGCAGAACTTAAAGTAAAAATTTTATCTTCGCTTTTTAATTTCTATCAACATGATCATTTATAATGTTACGCTGAATATTGAAGAAAGTATTGAACAAGAATGGTTGATTTGGATGCGCGATGTTCACATTCCTGAGGTAATGAATACCGGGAAATTCATTTCGTGTCGTTTGTCCAAATTAATTTCACACCAAGAAAAAGGTTCTCAGAATTATTCAGCACAATATACTTGTCATTCAACAAGGGATTTGAAAGAATATCAACAAAATTTTTCAAAAGAATTACAAAAGAAATCGTTAGAGAAATTTGCCGATAAAATGCTGGCATTCCGAACAGAATTAGAAGTGATTGAAGATTTTTATCCGGTTAAAAATTAATTGGTTTTAATCTTATACAATAAATTTAATTCAGACTGATAATCAATCGTAATTTCATCTACTGTTATGTAAATTGTAAAGTTGTATAATGTATTTTGGTAATTTATATAAGAGCCTGTTTAAAAATTATCTAATAATTTGTTTATGCCTTTTTTTGGCTACAACTTCGTTAAATTTTGAAACGATAGCTCTGCTATCCTTTAAAAATTTGCCTTCTTATCCGAAACTACGTTTC
>JAVFAE010000143.1:0-5311 GCA_034002605.1 Weeksellaceae bacterium
GATGTGGATTTTGAAAATGTAAAAGAAAAAGCTTCCTGGATTACTCCTGTTCCGGGTGGCGTAGGTCCTATGACACGAGCTATGCTATTGAAAAACACCTTATTGGCTTACAAAACAAATACCAAGTGATTCAATTAAAATCCATTTCTGAAGAACAATCACAATTGATAAATGAAGGAAAGATTCTTCCGGTCATGGAGCATTTTTATACATTACAAGGCGAAGGTGCTCATTCCGGAAAAGCAGCTTATTTCATTCGGTTGGGCGGTTGTGATGTCGGTTGCCATTGGTGTGACGTCAAAGATAGTTGGGATGCCGAAAAACATCCGTTGAGCAATATGGATAAATTAGCTGAAATTGCAGCAACAACTTGTAAAACAATCGTTTTAACCGGTGGAGAACCTACAATTTGGAATTTAGATTATTTAACACAGAAATTAAAAGAATACGGAACAAGCATTCATATTGAAACTTCCGGTGCTTACTCGCTTAGCGGACAATTGGACTGGGTAACTCTTTCTCCAAAAAAATTAGCAAAACCACAAAAAGATGTCATCGAACGTGCCGATGAATTAAAATGTATTATTTACAATTTTGATGATTTTAAATTTGCTGAAAAATATGCTGAATTGGTTTCCTCCGATTGTAAATTATTTCTTCAAGTCGAATGGAGTAAAAGAAATCAAATGACCGAAGCTTTAGTCAATTACGTCAAAGAACACCCTAAATGGCAAGTTTCGGTACAAACACATAAATATTTGGACATTCCTTAAATCAATAAAAAATTCAATTTCAATGAAAAAAATAATTTATCTGATTTTCATTTCTACTTTATTTTTTGCTTGTAATTCCTCTAAAAAACAAGTGGATTTATTTGTGAAAAATGCCAATATTTATACTGTAAATCAGGATTTTGACATCGCAACAGCTTTTGTTGTAAAAGACGGAAAAATTGTGGAAGTAGGCGAAACTTCTGATTTGGAAAAAAAATACAATGCCAAAGAAGTATTTGATGCCGAAGGAAAAACCATTGTTCCGGGATTAATTGATGCGCATGCACATTTATATGGTTTGGGATTGAGTATGCAATCCGTCGATTTAACCGGAGCCAAAAGTATTGAAGAAGCACTTTTACGCATTGTCGATTTTCAAAAAACACATCAGATGGAGTTCATAAGCGGTCGCGGATGGGACCAAAATCTTTGGAAAGAGAAAGAATTTCCAACCAAAGAAGCTTTGGACTCACTTTTTCCTGATACACCGATTGCTCTCCGCCGAATTGACGGTCATGCACTTTGGGTAAACTCAAAAGCTTTAGAGCTCGCTCAAATAACAGCTGAAACAAAAGTTCAAGGAGGAGAGATTATTCTGAAAAATAATGAACCCAGTGGAATTTTAATTGATAATCCGATGGAATTAGTCAATAAAATCATTCCAAAAACTTCACGGAAAAATACTATTCAAGCTCTTTTAGATGCAGAACAAAAAGCACTTTCTTACGGTTTAACCACTATTGATGATGCCGGTTTGGACAAGGAAATCATTGAATTAATCGACAGTTTACAAAAAACGGGTGACTTTCATCTCAGAATTTATGCTATGGTCAGCAACACAGCTTCAAACAGAGACTATTATCTGAAAAAAGGAATATACAAAACCGATTTTTTGAACGTTCGTTCGTTTAAAGTTTATACCGATGGTGCTTTGGGCTCAAGAGGAGCCGCTTTAAGAGAAGAATACAGCGACCAACACAATCATTTTGGTGCTATGATAACCACTGCCGACAGTTTGGATTATTATGCGCAATTGTTTCTCCAGGCAGGTTTTCAGATGAACAGTCATGCGATTGGTGATTCTGCCACAATTTCGGTTTTGCGGGTTTATAAAAAAACATTGGAAAATTCACCCAATCAAAGATGGCGAGTGGAACATGCTCAAATTATTTCACCGGAAGCTTTTGATTATTTTTCAACCAATATTCTTCCATCCGTTCAGCCTACACACGCCACAAGCGATATGTATTGGGCAGAAGAACGTTTAGGCAAAAAACGAATCCAAAATGCATATACCTACCATTCGCTTTTGAAAAAATCAGGTATTTTACCTTTAGGAACTGATTTTCCAATTGAGCACGTTAATCCGATTTATACTTTTTTCTCTGCGGTTTTCAGAAAAGATTTACACTTCTGGCCGGATAATGGATTTCAATCCAACGAAGCTCTGAGCCGAGAAGATGCTTTAAGAGGAATGACTATTTGGGCTGCTTTTTCAAATTTTGAAGAAAATGAAAAAGGAAGTCTTGAAAACGGAAAATTTGCCGATTTCACCGTATTGGATACCGATATCATGAAAGCAGACGAAAAAGATATTCCCAAAACAAAAGTTGTAGCTACTTTTATTAATGGAAAAAAAATATACTCGAATAATTAAACATAAAAAAATTAAAAATGATTCTGATTATTTGAGATTAAAAAAGAAGGACGAGGTACCATTGAAATGAAAAGCGGCATTAAAATTCAACTTTCTCGCAGTTGTAGAAATAATTTTTTGAATAAGTAAAATTTCCTTTCTTGATTATCTTTGATTTTTCTCAAGAAACAGTTATTGTTTACTCTGTTTTTAATACTTATCAAAATTAAAAAAACTTAATAAAATAAATTTATTACATTTGTTAAAATCAGAGAGATATAGAAAAAACAATTGTAATTGTAATTTTTTAAATAATAATAAACATGGAAACAATAACACAAAAATTAGCAATCTATATCATAATACTATTTGGTTTTATGGTACAGACACAGGCTCAAGCCCCGGACATAGAATGGCAAAAATCCTTAGGGGGGAGTTACGGGGAGATTGCATATTCTGTTCAACAAACCACAGACGGTGGATATATCGTAGCAGGATATTCTGAGTCAAACGATGGCGATGTAAATAGTAATTACGGTTTTTCTGATTATTGGATAGTAAAATTAAACAGTGCGGGAAGTATAGAATGGCAAAAATCTTTAGGGGGAAGTGATGTTGACTATGCATATTCCATTCAACAAACCACAGATGGCGGTTATATCGTGGCAGGGCGGTCTTATTCAAACGATGGCGATGTAAGCGGTAATCATGGTTTTTCTGATTACTGGATAGTAAAATTAGACAGTACCGGAAATACCCAATGGCAAAAATCTTTGGGTGGAAGCTATGCTGATTATGCAAAATCCATTCAACAAACCACAGACGGAGGTTATATCGTGGCAGGAGCTGCTTCTTCAAACGATGGTGATGTTAGCGGAAATCTCGGTGGTTATGATTACTGGGTAGTTAAATTAGACAAGTCCGGAAGCATGGAATGGCAAAAATCTTTAGGGGGAAGTAGTAATGATTATGCTACTTCTATTCAACAAACCACTGATGGAGGTTATATTGTGGCAGGATATTCTGAGTCAAACGATGGCGATGTAATTGGAAATCATGGTGATAAGGATTATTGGGTAGTGAAGTTAGACAGTACCGGAAATATGGAATGGCAAAAATCCTTAGGGGGAAGTGGTTGGGATGCTGCACATTCCATTCAACAAACCACCGATAACGGTTATATTGTGGCAGGATATTCTGAGTCAAACGATGGTGATGTAAGTGGTAATCATGGCAATATGGATTACTGGGTAGTAAAATTAGACAATATCGGAAATATGGAATGGCAAAAATCTTTAGGCGGAAGTGATGCGGAAGTAGCAAATTCCATCCAACAAACCACCGATGGCGGATATATAATAGCCGGGTATTCTTCTTCAAACGATGGCGATGTCAGCAATAATTACGGTTTAACTGATTGCTGGATAGTGAAGTTAAATGATACAGGAAATATCGAATGGCAAAAATCCTTAGGGGAAAGTAGCTATGATGCAGCAATTTCCATTCAACAAACTACCGATGAGGGTTATATCATAGCAGGGCAGTCTGATTCAACCGAAACTCCGGGCTATACTAATTTTTTGATAATAAAACTTTATCCTGCCCAAATATCCGTTGATGATATAGATTTTGAAAGTATAGAAACCTACCCCAATCCAACCAACGGTATTCTTAACTTTACAGAACCTGTAAAAAATATAACCATCTATGACATTTCAGGTAAAACCGTAAAAACCCGGTCAGAAACTTCCAAAATCATAGATCTTTCCGGTTTAGCAAAAGGAGTTTATATAGTAAAAGGCGTAACACAAAGTAGGAAAACATTTGAAAGAAAAATTATAAAAAAGTAAAAGCTTCTCTTCCGATTTCTCTGTTTTCAACCTGCAGTGGAATGACAATAGGCGTATAATATATTTAAATCAATAAGAAAATGATTTAATACACATTTTAGACTTTAAAAGTTTACAATCACTACTGATTCATGATTTTATAAAAAATATAATCCGTTCGCACAGGTTCTGCTACACCCGATTGACGAAACAATAATGCCAATTGCCCCCTGTGATAAGTACCATGATTGGATAAATGATAATAAATATCACCTAAAGTTACGGTTGAAATTCCTCCTTTTGAATTGGTAAACGAAATTTTTTCACTCAATTCTCTTTCAGTCAAAACAGAACGAGTTAGAACATGATTTTCTTCATTAATTTTCAACAAATCTCCTGGAGAATGAACTATCCATCGGTCATTATCCGGCTTTCCCGTACATCTGTTATTCCAAAAAATATGAGAATTCAATATATGACTCATCACCTCTTCTACTCGTTTGGGAAATTCATCAACCTTGGGTGCAATTACCTTAATCAATTCTACATTGCAATACGAATTGTAGTCAAAAAAATCCAATAACCTTTCCTTTTCGTTCATAATTTTACTTTTGAGAAAGCCAAATTTAAATGAAAAATTCATCAATCCTGTCGAATTTTAATTAAAAACTTTATTCTTTGATTAAAGTTTACAGATAAAACACATCACGAAGTTAATTATCCAACGATTTTTGTAAATTTGACCAAATATTCTGAATAAAATTTGAAAACAATAGCTGTTATACCTGCGCGATATGCCGCTACCCGATTTCCGGGGAAACTCATGAAACCTTTGGGAGACAAAAGTATCATCATAACGACTTATGAAAATACCGTAGCAACAAATCTATTTGATGATGTTTTTGTGGTTACTGATTCCGAAATTATACACAACGAAATAACTTCAAAAGGTGGTAAAGCCATCATGAGCAAACAATAACACCAAACCGGAAGTGACCGGATTGCAGAAGCCAATGAAACTATCGAATGTGATATTGTAGTCAATGTTCAAGTCGATGAACCTATTGTGAAAA
>JAVFAE010000144.1:0-5301 GCA_034002605.1 Weeksellaceae bacterium
TCATTTTTATTGCAAATCATTCAAAAAGCACAAAAAGAAAAAATGAAAGTAATTCTAACCACTGACCACGGTACCATCTTTGTCCGAAAACCTTCACAAGTCATTGGTGATAAAGAAACCAGCACCAATATCCGTTATAAAATGGGAAGAAAACTTATTTATGATGAGAACGATGTTTTTGCCATAGACAAAGCTGAAGATTTTTATTTACCAAGAGTTAACATCAGTTCAAAATATATTTTTGCAAAAGAAGACATCTTTTTAGCTTTTCCGAAAAATTACAATTATTATGTTAATTATTACAAAGACACTTACCAACACGGTGGGGTTTCTATGGAAGAAATGATTATTCCTTTTGTAACTTTGTCGCCAAAATCCTAAGATGGAATTCAATGCAAAAAGTTTAGACGATTTAATTCCGATTGTCCGTGAAATCTCCACTCATTTTCAACATAAAATTATTTTATTTGAAGGTGAAATGGGTGCCGGAAAAACAACTTTTATTAAAGCTTTAGTCAAAGAAATAGGAAGCTCAGATGAAGTCAGCAGCCCGACTTTTTCACTTGTAAACGAATATGAGATTCCAAATGGAAAAATTTTTCATTTTGATTTATACCGAATTAAATCAGAAGAAGAAGCCTTGGATTTTGGTATAGAAGAATATTTAGATTCCGGGAATCTTTGTCTGATTGAATGGCCGGATAAAATTCGTAATCTTTTACCTGAAAAATTTCATCAAATAAAAATAAGTTCAAAAGAACAAATACGAACCATTATTTTTACTTAATTTTATGCAATGGAAAACAGTGAATTTTACAGCCCTTTTTCGCGTCATGAATTAATTCCAAAAGAAGAAAGACTCGAAGTTACATTAAGAAAAGGAAAACTCAGCATCGGAATTCCCAAAGAAAAACATCATCAGGAAAAACGAATAGGTCTTTCTCCGGATGCTGTTCAGGTTTTGGTTGCAAATGGACACAAAGTAACAATTGAAGCCGGTGCCGGCGAAGATGCTAATTACAGCGATCAAGAATATTCTGAAGCCGGAGCTGAAATTTCCTACAACCCTAACGATGTTTTCTCAAAACCTATTATACTGAAAGTCAGCCCACTTACCAATGAGGAAATTGATTTACTTACACCTAATACATTTTTACTTTCTACCGTTCAAATCAATATGCAAACTCGAGCTTATTTTGAAAAATTAAGTGCAAAAAAAATCACAGCTATAGGATTTGAATACATTCAAGATGACCACAATCACCTTCCTGTAGTCCGTTTATTGAGCGAAATTGCCGGAACAACCTCTATACTTCTTGCCGGTGAATTAATGGCAAATTCCAATGGAGGAAATGGAATTTTAATGGGAGGAATTACCGGAGTACGTCCAACAGAAGTCGTGATTTTAGGTGCCGGAACAGTTGGAGAATTCGCTTCCAGAGCTGCTTTGGGATTAGGAGCAAATATCCGGGTTTTTGATAATTCACTTTCTCGATTACGGCGTTTACAAACGGATTTAGGCATCCGAATTTCAACTTCTATGCTCGACCCAAAGGAATTAGCAAAATCACTAAAACGCTGTGATGTTGTCATTGGCGCATTGCGCGGTGAAGCTCGAACGCCTTGTGTAGTAACTGAAAAAATGGTTGAAAACATGAAACCCGGTGCTGTCATCATTGATTTAAGTATTGACGATGGTGGTTGTTTTGAAACTTCCGAATTAACTACACACGGAAAACCAACTGTCATAAAACATGATGTCATTCATTATGGCGTTGCCAATATCACCTCGCGAGTTGCCCGAACCACTACTAAAGCTTTAAGTAATTTCTTTTTGCATTATTTTCTCAGAATCGGAAATGAAGGAGGTTTTGAGGTGGTTATAAGAAACGACAAAGGACTGCGTTCTGGGGTATATGTTTATCATGGTCTGATTACAAAAGATAAAATCAGCGATTGGTTCAGTCTGCCTTTTCACGACTTAAATTTATTGATTGTATAATTATTCATTTCTTCTTAAAAAATAATTAAAATGACTTTTGCCAAAAGACTGCGCTTTTATCTTATCGGATTTTCACTTGGAGTTGTAGTGGTTGTGTTCTTCTTCGGACCAAGAAGTATGCAATGTTCTTATTTTCCAAATTCGAGAGCCTTAGAAGAAGCTAAACTTTATCCTATTTCTTATTCAGAATCTGCCAAAGAAGCAATGGAAACCAATCAAATTGATTCTATTTTCTTGTATAAAGAAATTTTTAAGAAAAGTGTAATTACTAATTTTGGAACGGATGAAGTAAGAGCAAAACCTTGTCGGATTTATCGTGCAGAATTCAGAGAAGAAGCCGCCTATGATATTGTTTTTGAACTTTGCGATAAAAAAACAATTATTTCAGAATTTAAAAAAGTAGAATAAAAGAACTTTATTAATTCTTCACTTCTGATTTTAACTCAGCCCATCCCCCAACCTTCTCTATCCAAACTTCTGTATTGAATCGCTTCAGCAATATGATGGCTTTTCAATTCTTCACTTTGCTCTAAATCGGCAATTGTTCGGGAAACCCGTAAAATCCGATCATAAGCTCGAGCAGAAAGATTTAGTTTTTCCATCGCTGTTTTAATTAGTTTTTTACCCGTTTCATCCATTTGACAATAATCATCCAATTGTCGAGGTCCCATTTGTGCATTGTAATGAATTTTAGGAATATTTTTATATCGTTTCGTTTGAATCGCTCTCGCCTCCTCTACCCGCTTACGGATTTCAATACTTTTTTCTCCATTTCGTTCTGCCGCCAAATCATCAAAAGGAACCGGACTTACTTCAATATGCAAATCAATTCTATCCATCAAAGGACCCGAAATTTTATTCATATACCGCTGCATTTCCATAAGTGAAGAAGTATTATTCGGGTCATCCGGAAAATAACCACTTGGGCTGGGATTCATCGAAGCAACCAACATAAAGCTCGATGGATAAGTTACGGTCATTTTTGCTCGTGAAATTGTGATTTCCCTATCTTCCAAAGGTTGTCGCATTACTTCCAAAACCGTTCGTTTAAATTCCGGTAATTCATCCAAAAATAAAACCCCATTATGCGCCAACGAAATTTCACCCGGTTGTGGATAAGAACCTCCACCTACTAAACCTACATCAGAAACCGTGTGATGGGGTGAACAATAAGGGCGAACAGTCATCAAAGATGAATTTTCTCGTAATTTTCCGGCAACCGAATGAATTTTAGTCGTTTCCAAAGCTTCTTCCAAAGTCAATGGCGGTAAAATCGATGGAATTCGTTTTGCCAACATAGTTTTTCCACTTCCGGGTGGTCCGATTAAAATAATATTATGTCCACCGGCTGCGGCAATTTCCAATGCTCTTTTTACGCTTTCCTGTCCTTTAACATCCGCAAAATCAAATGAAAAAGAATTTAATTGTTCATAAAATTCCTTCTGAATGTCAATTTTAGTTAATTCAATCCGCTTTTTTTCATTAAAAAAGTCAATTACTTCTGAAATATTTTCAACTCCAATTATATCCAAATCAGTTACTACGGCTGCTTCTTTAGCATTTTGTTTTGGTAAAATGAACCCTTTAAATCCATCATCACGAGCTTGAGCCGCAATAGGTAAAACACCTTTAATCGGTCGGATAAATCCATCCAGAGCCAATTCTCCCATAATGAGATAATCCCCTATTCCTTCGGATTGAATTTGCTCTGAAGCAGCTAAAATTCCCATTGCAATCGTTAAATCATAAGCAGAACCTTCTTTATGTAAATCTGCTGGTGCCATGTTAATCGTAATTTTTTTTCTTGGAACTTTAAATCCGGTGTTCAAAAGAGCGGTGCTGATTCTAAAATTACTTTCCCGAATTGCATTATCCGGTAGTCCAACCAAAGCATATCCGACTCCGGTATCCACATTGACTTCAATAATTATTGTACGTGCTGAAACGCCGTAGATAGCACTTCCATAGACTTTCGTAAGCATAGTTTAGAGATTTTAGCTGTAAAAGTTAAGAATTATTTTTAAATTGCTCCCTATTATTAGAAATACTCTATGAAAAAAATACAATTTCAATTTGAATATAACCGTTATGAATCCATTTCAGAATTAAATGATATTCGTCAAAAACTTATTCAAAAATCCATAGAAGCTGCGGAAAAGGCCTACGCTCCTTATTCAAATTTCCGTGTGGGAGCTTCTGTTTTATTGGACAATTCTGAAATAATTTCAGGAAACAACCAAGAAAATGCTTCTTATCCGGTTGGAATTTGTGCCGAAAGAACTCTGCTTTCCTACGTTCATGCTAATTTTCCAAATCAAAAAAAGAAAATTTTAGCAGTATCCGTTTTGGATACCGATAAAGAGGTTTCACCCTGCGGACTTTGTCGTCAAACTATTTTGGAATACGAATCACTCCAAAAGCAAAATATTGAAATTCTTTTGTCTAATCGTTCCGGCAATGTACTACAAATTTCATCCGGAAGTCAGTTATTACCTCTAAATTTCAATCAAGATATGCTAATCTAACTATCGCATTCACAACGACCGAACTGATTATTCCGGAAATCGAATCCTTTGGGTTTGCACAAATAAATATTAACGCCTAAATTTGCTCCTTTCACGATAGTTCTTATGAAAAAAATTACAAAAGAGAAGTATCTTCAATGGTACAGAGAAATGACTTTTTGGAGAAGATTTGAAGACAAATGTCGTTCACTTTATTTAAAACAAAAAATCAGAGGTTTTTTACATTTATATAATGGCCAAGAAGCTTTACCAGCAGGATTTTTACATGCTATGCAAGCTGATGATAAAGTAATTACCGCTTATCGTTGCCATGTTTGGCCGATTGCTATGGGAGTTGAGCCAAAACGGATTTTAGCAGAAATGTGCGGAAAAGAAACCGGAACTTCCCACGGATTAGGAGGATCTATGCATATTTTCAGCAAAGAACATAATTTTTATGGTGGACATGGAATCGTTGGAGGACAAATTCCATTAGGAGCCGGAATCGCTTTTGGTGAAAAATACAAGGGTGGAAAAGGTGTAACTATTTGTTTATTTGGCGATGGTGCAGCTCGTCAGGGAACGCTCCATGAAACTTTCAATATGGCAATGAACTGGAAACTTCCGGTGGTATTTGTGTGTGAAAATAACGGATATGCTATGGGAACTTCATTAGACAGGACAGCTATCCACAATGATATTTATAAATTAGGATTAGGTTATGATATGCCTTCTCTACCGGTCAACGGAATGGATCCCGTAAAAGTAGCAGAAGCCGCTTACGAAGCTTTAGAA
>JAVFAE010000145.1:0-5245 GCA_034002605.1 Weeksellaceae bacterium
AGATATAAAAATAATTCTTTATCAAGCTGAATGATTTCTTCCACTATTTTATCGTTTTATAGATCCAACGATGTCATCCAAACTTTGTTCCACTTCTTTTATTGGATTAGGAGTACTTTTGGTAAGTTCTTTTTTTGTATTTTCAATCTCATCTTGAATATCTTTCACAGGATTAATGTCTTCTAATGGTTTTGAAATTTCTTTGGTTAATTCTTGTTTTATATCTTCTACCGGATTCATTAGTTCTTGTTTGATTTCTTCAGTAGCTTTTTTCATTGCCCGGATTCCTTCGCCTAATCCGCGTGCTATTTCCGGAATCTTTTTAGGACCGAAAATAATCACCGAAATAATCAAAATGACAGTTAATTCTTCAAAACTGATAAATGCCGGTAATAAATAGGAAAAGTTCATGGCACAAATATAATTAATATGATTTTGATTCAATTAGAATTTAAAGAAAAATAAAAGCTTCAGGTTTTCCCGAAGCTTTTATAGATATAATTTTATTTGAATTTATTTAATCTAAATCTTTATTCGTTCCTTTTTTGATTAAATCATAGGTGATTTGTGAAGCGATGAAAATAGAAGAATAAGTTCCAACAAATACACCAACCATCATTGCAAACATAAATCCTTTGATTGTTTCTCCTCCAAATAAGAAGATGATTAATACCACCAAGAACATACTGATAGAAGTGTTCATGGTACGAGTCAAAGTACTGTTGATTGATTTATTGATTAGCTCTCCCAAAGGCATACGCGGATACAAACCTAAGTATTCACGAATACGGTCAAAAACAATCACGGTGTCATTAATTGAATAACCAATAACAGTCAGAATTGCAGCAATGAATGCTTGATCAATTTCTAAGTTGAAAGGAACAAAACCGTGCAATAAAGCAAATAAACCTAAGATGACAATTACGTCATGGATTGCTGATACAACCAATCCTACTCCAAATTGCCATTTGAAACGAATTAAAATATAAAGACCAACTCCGATTAAAGCTAAGATTATTGCTATAATAGAAGCGCGGGTAGTATCACTTGCAATGGTAGGTCCTACTTTTACCACAGATAATAAACCTAATTCTGTTTTGTCATCTGCAAAACTTTCATACGTCATGTCGTTTGGTAAAAAGGCTTTAACTCCTTCATAAACTTTTTGTTTTACTTCCTCGTCTGCCTCTGTTGATTCAATATTTGATTTTAATTTAGTTGTTATCTTGATTTGATTGGAAGGTCCAAAAATTTTAACAGTAGGTGCTACAGATTTTCCTTCATCATCCAATAAAGTTTTTTCTAAACTTTGACGAGCTTCATTTACGCCAATTGGTTGTTCAAAACGAACAGTATATGTTCTACCTCCCTGAAAGTCAACTCCTAAATCAAATCCTCTTACAAAAATAATAATAATGAATAATAAGGAAATACTTCCGGAAATGATATAGGCCATTTTACGTTTTGCGATGAAATCAAAGTTGAATCCTTGGAACCAATTTTTGGTAATGCTGGTATAAAAAGCAACGGATTTTCCTTTTTCTAAACGAGAATCAGTGAAGATTTTAGTTAAGAAAATAGCTGTAAACATGGAACAAGTCAAACCAATTAAAAGTGTAATAGCAAAACCTTGAACCGGTCCTTTTCCAACAAATAACAGAATCGCAGCAGTAAGCATAGTGGTTACGTTCGAGTCAAAGATAGCTGATACAGCTCCTTTCCAAGTATAAGCAATTCCAACAGCTTCTTTCAAAGATTTTCCATGATGCAACATTTCATCTTTTACTCTTTCATTGATTAGAATATTTGCGTCAATTGCCATTCCTAATGTTAAGATAATCCCGGCAATACCCGGTAAAGAAAGAGTTGCACCGAATAAACCAACCATTAATCCTAATAAGAATAAAATATTTACAGTTAAAGCAATATTAGCATAAATACCGGCACGGCTGTAATAGAAAATCATCCAAATCAAAATCAAAGCAAATACGGCAATGAATGAAATTAATGAACTGTCAATGGCTTCTTGACCTAAAGATGGTCCTACTTCTTCTAATTGAACAATTTTGGAAGAGGCAGGTAAACTACCGGCTTGTAATATATTGGCTAAGTCTTTTGCTTCGTCTAAAGTAAAGTTTCCTGAAATCTGAGAACTACCACCGGCAATTCTTTCATTAATATTAGGAGCAGAATAAACTAAATTATCCAACACAATGGCAATAGATTTCCCTACATTTTCTTCGGTAATTTTCGCCCATTTTTGAGCTCCTTCTGCATTCATTTTCATGGAAACCACAGGCTCATTAGTAATTGTTCCCATGTTTCTTTCTCCCGAAGCCTGTACAACTACATCGCCCGGAAGCAAAGGTTCATTGTTTTGATTACCACTCAAGGCATATAAAGAAAGATAATTCCCGTTTACATTTGCATCACGACTTTGTACCGGTTTTTGCGCCCAAGAATATTTGAAATTACGGATTCCGGACGGCATACTGGCTTTTAAATCTTTTGAATTTAAAATCTGATTAATAATTGCCGTATCTTTCATGGCTACTGAGAAAATTGAATTTCCTTCAAATACCGGCTGAATAATTCCGGACAAGCTAGTCATCTCTGTATTAATGCCTAAGCTCTGAGGATTTAAAGTAGCAAAATAACTTTCTACTTGTGGGTTATTTCCTTCTACTTTCCAGAATTCTAATTTTGCCGTACTTTGTAAAAGATTTTTAATACGTTCTTTATTTTTCTCACCCGGCATTTCAACTAAGATACGACCATCAGCCGCACCTCCTAAACGTTGAATAATGGGTTCAACCACTCCAAAACGGTTGATACGGGAAGAAATAACTTGAAAAGCAGTTCCGATTTTTGCATCAATATCATTTCGTACTAAATCTCTTACTTTATCATCGCTGGTATTGAAGTCAATAATTGCAGCATTTTGGCGGTTTCCAAAGATATCGGCCGAAGCATATTTTAAATCGGATTGACCTTTTTCTGTTCTCAATCGTTCAAATTCTTCAAAGAAGATATCAACATACGCTCTGTTTCCTTGTGATCTTTGCTTAATATCCGCTGCATCTAAAGCTTCTATAAAAACAGAATTTTGACTGTGGTCAGCCAAATTTTCCAAAAGATCGCGAACCTGAACCTGAAGAATTACACTAATTCCTCCTTTTAGATCCAAACCTAATTTAATTTCTTTGTTTTTTGCATCGCGATAGTCATATTTGATAATGCCCAAATCTGTTGGTATTTTCGCCAAACTATCCAATACAAGTTGTTCACGTTGATCATCGCCATTGGCAATTCTGTGCGCTTCACTCTCTACCTTATTGGTGTACCAAGTATAACTTAATTGTCTGATGGAAAGGATTCCCAAGATAATTGCGATACCTGCTATAAGCCATTTTCCTCTCATAATTGGTGTCTTATTAAGAATTTTTTAACGGGCAAATATAGAAGTATCTACGAACTTAACCAAAATTAAACCCCTACTAAATTTCATTTTTGTAACATTATTTGAACATTTTTCCAATTAAAAAAAATTAATTCAACTCTGTTTTTTTTTAAATCAAGTTGTTAAATCAAAAAAATAAAGAATAAAAACATTTTTGCCACTCTGAAAATCCTATACATTTGTACCAAATGTTCAATCCATTTTTATTAAATAAAGAAGTTCAGTTTTTTTTGAATGAAAATGCAACGACAGATTTCCGGGTAATTTCTCTTCAAAAATCAAAATTTAAAGGAATTCACCCTTCTGAATTAGCTGAACAATTGAAAGGAAAGCAGATTGCTAAGTCCAAATTTCCATTATTATATGAAACTCCGAATATTTTTTATCCGCCATCTTTAAATTTAGAACAATCTTCTTCGCAAATTACAGCTTTTTATAAATCGAATTTAATTTCAGCAAAATCAATGATTGATTTAACAGCGGGAATGGGAATTGATGCTTATTTTTTTGCTCAAAAAGTAAAAAAAATAGTAGCAATCGAACAAAATAAAGAATTAGTAGAAATTTGCCAACATAATTATAAAACACTTAATCAAAGTAACCTAACTTATATTCATCAGAATTTTTCTGAGTTTTTTAAAGAAAACCCAACCGAAAAATGGGATTTAATTTATTTAGATCCGGCTCGACGAAAAAATGCTAAAAAGAAATTCTTACTTGAAGATTTAGAGCCGAATATTTTGAATTGGATGAATATTTTCTTTGAAAAATCCCCTCAAGTAATGATTAAATTATCGCCTTTGATGGATATTTATAAAGTAATTACTCAAATTCCGTTCATTCAGGAAATTCATTTGATTGCCGTTAAAAATGAAATGAAGGAAATGCTTCTAATTTGTCGGAAAACAGAAAATCAAAATCCACTGATTAAAGCTGTAAATTTAGAAACTGAGCAAAAATCTTGTGAACTTTATTTTGAGGAAGAATCAAGTGCAAAGGCAGATTACTCAATAGTAAAATCGTATTTGTACGAGCCAAATTCAGCATTGATGAAATCAGGTGCTTTTAAATGGATAGCTCAAAAATTTCATTTATTTAAATTGGAAATTAATACACATTTATATACTTCAAACGAATTGAAAAGCGATTTTCCCGGAAAAATTTACGAAGTAAAAGAAGAACTAAAAAATGAAAAGCAAAGCTTGAAAAACGGGAAATTTCATGTAGTGGCAAAAAATTATCCTTTAAAAACAGAAGAAATTCGTAAAAAATACCACTTAAAAGAAGGAGAGGGGCAAAGCTTGTTTTTTATTAAGACACAAAAAGGGTTGCAGCATTTTTTATGCCATCGCATAAAATAGAAAACCCTGTATAATCGTAATTAGACAGGGTTTCCATTTTGAAAAGCCCAACTGAAAAACATTTTATGGTTTTTCGCTAATAATCTGTTTTAAGAGATTATTTTTGAGTCGATTCAAAAATCGGATTACTCTCTCGGATTAAGTATTAACTACTTTTTTAAAGTTCTGTACGAACTCTTATCTGTTTTACCGAAGTAAAATACGGAAAAAGTTGTTTCACTTTTAAGTAATCCTTTTTTGTGTTGTTAAATTTTTAACCTCTGTTTTTCTAATTTGTTTTTTAGGCAAATCTTTTTAAAAACAAGTATCGAGTTTTCCTTTTTGATAAAATTATTACATAATGTTAATGAATTTTATCTAATTCATTATTTGATTAAATTTAAAATTTGCAAAAGAAAAGTACAACTTTAGGTCTTTTTTTCAA
>JAVFAE010000146.1:0-5239 GCA_034002605.1 Weeksellaceae bacterium
CTAGTCGTATTCCAATCATTGCCGTTACCGGGACGAATGGAAAAACAACCACAACCCGACTCATTGCCCACATGGTAAAAAATAATGGATACCGTGTTGGATTTACCACTTCAGACGGAATTTATATTCAAAACCATTTATTGGAAAAAGGCGACACAACCGGTCCGTACAGTGCTGAATATATTTTAAAAGATCCAACCGTAGAATTTGCAGTTTTAGAAACGGCAAGAGGTGGAATTTTACGTGCAGGATTAGGATTCAGCCGTTGTGACATCGGAGTGATTACAAATATTAACGAAGACCATTTGGGATTAAATGACATTCATACTTTAGAAGATTTAGCACGAGTAAAAAGCGTAGTTGCCCGAAGTGTAAAAAATGACGGTTGGGCAATTTTGAATGCTGATGATAAATATTGTATGGAAATTGCCAAAGAGTTGGATTGTAATATTGCCTATTTCAGTTTAGATGAGAATCAATCGCACGTAAAAGAACTTTCCAGAGCAGGAAAAATCGTAGCTGTCTATGAAAATAATTATGTTACCATTAAAAAAGGAGATTGGAAAATCCGGATTGAAAAAGTTTCTCAAATTCCTTTAACTGTTGGTGGAAAAGCAAAATTCATGATTCACAATGTCTTAGCGGCAATTTTGGCAGGTTATTTATCAGGATTTCACGCAGAAGATTTAAGTTTGGCTCTTCAAACCTTTATTCCAAGTGCTGCGCTTACACCCGGACGAATGAATATTTTCAAATTCAATAATTTTGAAATTATGATTGATTTTGCTCATAATCCAAATGGTTATTTAGCGATTGAGGACTTTTTAAGCAATATCGAATCACCTCATAAAGTCGGAATTATTGCCGGAGTTGGTGATCGAAGAGATGAAGACATTCGCGAATGTGGGAAAATTGCCGGACGTATGTTCAATCATATTATCATTCGTCAAGAAAAACACCTCAGAGGGCGTACAGAAGAAGAAATCATCAACCTGATTTTGGATGGAATTCAAGAATCAAACAAAGATATTACGTACGAAATCATTCCAAAAGAAATTGAAGCCATTAAACATGCCATCAATATTGCAAAAGAAGGAACTTTCATAGTGGCACTGAGTGACGTAGTTACTAATGCTATTGAAATCGTTCAAAGTTATTTGGATAAAGAGAATGAGAATATATTGCAGTAGTTTTTAAAGTAGTGTTAAGTTAATTGTACAATGTCCAAAATAAAATTCTAAAAACATTGATAATAAACTTCTTATACATTATACAACTTTACAATTTACATAACAGTAACTGTAATCTACTGATTTAAAAAATGTAGGAATTGCAATTATAGCTTATTCTACATTTTTTAAATTCACTTTAACTTCACGATCATATAAATAATTAGGTTGTAATCCGGCTCGTTTTACTATTAATTGTCCTTGCTGTGAACCGGAAAATCGGGAAAAACCACTTCCAATTCCGAATCCGGGCTCACGCACAATGAAATAAACGCCTTTAGCAAAAGGATAATTCATAGCCAAAATATTGGAAATACTTGCTTCTTGTTCAATTCCGTTCTCATCCAAAATAGAAAGAACTTTAATTTTTTTCAAAATTTCTTTTACTTCCGAATTATCGGTTTCACTAACCTCATTCAAACCGATTACTCCGATTGAATTTTTTGATTTTTGGACAAACTCAATCACTTCCTGTGCTCCATTTAAAGCAAAAACTGATGATTCTTTTGGAATTTCAATATTTAATTTATGAATAATTGTATTAAAATTTCCTGAATTCCCATTATCAAACACAATTTGAAGACTGTCATATAAAATTCCGTTTTTAATTTCATCAAAACTCAAAGTATTTCGTTCGTCATTGCGGTTTACAATGAATAAAGCAGCATCATAAGCCAAAAGCGTAGAACGTGGCGTTACATTGGATTTTTGTTGAATGTACTGACTTTGTTCTTCTGTTAACGGTTGATTGATGAATGCTGCATAAGCTACCGTATCTAATAATTTTTGAAGGATTTTATTTTCAGCTTCCGGAATCAATTGAAAACTTACTTTTGGAAATTTAAGTACATAAATTTCGGTCAAAGCTTCTAATAAATTCCGGTTAGAAGGGTCAACATAAATAATCATTTCGCCTTCCCGATGGGTGATTTCTTCTCCTTTGTTACAAGAAAAAAAAGAGAAAAACAGTAAACCAAAAAGGAAAAAATTAATAATTTTTTGTGCGTAATGCCTTGATAGCTCTGTACATCCTAAAAATTCCATATATCATAAATAAAGTTGCCAATGCACCTCCGGCAATTGGGCTTAACTCAATTAAAAACCAATTTTTGGCAAAAACAAACCCTCCAATGAAAAGGTACAAAAGCCCCATAATAATATTGATAATCTCTCTAATCATTGCAACAAAAATAAGGATAAAACCTAAATATAAAATAAAAACCATTGCTTATTCTCTGTTTTGAATAAACAATGGTTTGTGTTTTATTGAATTATTTACTGATTATTGCGATAATTTAGCGGCGTAAATCGTTAAGTCAGCCAAACGATGACAATAACCTACTTCATTGTCATACCAAGCTACAATTTTTGCAAAGTTAGGAGACAACATGATTCCGGCATTTTTATCAAAAATTGAACCTCTTGAATCTCCCACAAAATCTTGTGAAACAACAGATTCATCGGTATAGCCTAATAATCCCTTCATTTCTCCTTCGGAAGCTTTTTTCATGACTTCGCAAATTTCTTCGTACGAAGTTGATTTCTCCAAACGAACAGTCAAATCCACTACAGAAACATTAGCAGTTGGTACTCTAAAAGCCATTCCGGTTAATTTTCCGTTTAAAGAAGGAATTACTTTTCCAACCGCTTTTGCTGCTCCGGTAGAAGACGGAATGATATTGTTCAAAGCAGAGCGTCCACCTCTCCAATCTTTTGCTGAAGTTCCGTCCACTGTACGTTGTGAGGCTGTAGTTGCATGAACTGTCGTCATTAATCCTTCTACGATTCCAAAGTTATCATGAAGTACTTTTGCGATTGGAGCCAAACAGTTCGTCGTACATGAAGCATTTGAAAGAATTTTCACATCATCATTCAGTTCATGATGGTTGACCCCCACCACAAACATCGGTGTATCATCTTTTGAAGGAGCTGAAAGAATTACTTTTTTAGCTCCATTTTCTAAATGGACTTTTGCAGATTCAGTAGTTAAAAAAATACCGGTAGATTCAATAATATAATCCGCTCCTACTTCTCCCCATTTTAAGTTTTTAGGGTCACGATCAGAAAATAATTTAATTCGTTTTCCATTTACAATTAAATCATTACCATCTGTTTCAACTGTTCCGTTAAATCGTCCGTGAACCGAATCGTATTTTAAGCGATAAGCAGTATATTCTGCATTACTTGTACTATTGATAGCTACTACTTCTACCTCTTCCTTCTCTAATAATACACGCAGGACTAAACTTCCGATTCGTCCAAAACCATTAATTCCTACTTTGATTGTTGACATTTTTTTGATTTTATTTATTGGTTATATAGCTAAAATTTTAGCGATTTTAATTAATTCATTATCGATTTCATTGTGTTTTTTTATTGCCTCGGCAATAGGTGTATAAATGACTTTATTGGATTTTATCCCGGTCATTACACACGATTTATTTTCCAAAAGACCTTCTACGGCGGCAACACCCATTCGGCTTGCCAAAACCCTGTCCATACAACTTGGATTTCCACCTCTTTGAATATGTCCCAAAACAGAAACCCGTATATCATAATGAGGAAATTTCTCTTGCGTTGCTTTTGCTAATTCAAATACATTTCCTAATTCTTCACCTTCTGCAACAACAATAATACTCGAATTTTTTCCGGAATATTCAGAACTCTGCAAAGAAGAAAAAAGATCTTCAATATGGTCAATTTCTTCCGGAATCAAAATATCTTGTGCTCCGGCAGCAATTCCGCTGTTTAGTGCAATAAATCCGGCATCTCGTCCCATTACTTCTACAAAAAATACACGATTATGTGAAGTTGCCGTGTCCCGAATCCGGTCAATGGCTTCTACAGCTGTATTCAGTGCGGTATCATATCCAATGGTGAAATCTGTTCCAAAAATATCATTGTCAATCGTTCCCGGAATTCCTATGAATGGAAAATCAAATTCGCGGTGAAATTGTGCAGCTCCTTTGAACGAACCATCACCTCCAATAACAACCAAAGCATCAATTTCATGGGATTGAATCACTTCAAATGCTTTTTTCCTTCCTTCAATTGTCCGAAATTCATTTGAACGAGCTGATTGTAACATAGTACCACCTCGATTGATAATATTCCGAACGGAACGAGGTCCTAATTCTATCAATTGATTTTGAATTAATCCGTCGTATCCTCTTTTTATTCCGAAACATTTTAATTGATAAAATGCGCTACTTCTTACTACAGCACGAATTGCAGCGTTCATGCCCGGAGCATCTCCGCCTGAAGTCAGCACACCAATTGTTTTTATTTTAGAATGTAGCACGAACGAAGGCTGTTTTTATGATTTGCAAATATAAAGAATCCGAAATGGATTTGAAAACAAAAAAGATTTTACTCGAAATCCCGAATCCGTTCAAGTCTTCCAGAACTAAAATCCTTTTGTAAAATAACTTCTATGAATAAATCTTCTCGAGTTTTGTGCGGGTCAAAAACAGATTTTAAATCCAAATTATTAAAATCACCGGCGGTATTCCATAAAAAAGCATTAAAGCCTCCGCGAAGTTCTTTTATAATATCATACGAAGTACGACCGGTTTCTCGATAAATCAATTTAATTAAAATCTGACCGCGAGAAGTCGACAAATCTTTCAATTGGGACTCGAATTCATTTGCCAATACATTCTGTCTTTGCTTGATGTATTTTCTACGGTCTCTTTTTTTATGAATGAGCTTTGCAGTGTCTTGAATGGAATTATATTCTTCAACCGCTACTTTTACAAAAGGCCAAACATCTCGAACTCTTTTTCGTAACCACAAATAATACTTTTTTTCCATATCGGTATTCAGCCGAAGAGAAATAATATTGGCATTATCTAATTTAACCGTATCCCAAACTATTTCACCCTCAGTTCGTATAGAATCCAACTCAAGCCGTTCCAAATAATTTTCGGTTTTACTGTCTTCCTGACTCAAAAGGAAAGTAAATGAAAAGAAGAAAAATATGAAGAGAATTTTCCAATCCATACGCTCTC
>JAVFAE010000147.1:0-5102 GCA_034002605.1 Weeksellaceae bacterium
AGCCGGAACAATAGTGTCCACCGAGCAATCTATTGCTACGTAAGCATTTCGGTAGTATTCCCAATCGTGTTTTTTCAAATCTTCTCTGAATTCTTTCTCTTTCAAAATCAGCTCTTGAAATAAAAAACCTTTTAAATCAAACTGAATTCTTCTTCCTTCCGGATAAAAATCCTCCAAATCCAATGTTGTCAGTGCGCTTTTCGCCACTTTATTTACAATTTCTTCCATCACAATTTTTATCTTTGTTTCCAGATTACAAACTTACAAAGTAAAAGTGAAATACTACATCATAGCAGGCGAAGCTTCGGGCGACCTTCACGGTTCTAATCTGATGAAAGAATTGAAAAAATTAGATGAAAATTCTGATTTTCGATTTTGGGGCGGCGATTTGATGCAAAAACAAGGTGGAACTTTGGTTAAACATTATCGGGATTTAGCTTTTATGGGTTTTTCCGAAGTTATTTTGAATTTAAAAACCATTTTGGGCAATATTAAATTCTGTAAAAAAGATATCGAATCTTTCCAGCCGGACTGTGTTATTCTCATTGATTATCCGGGGTTTAACTTACGAATTGCTGAATTTGTACATCGTTTAGGAATTAAAGTGTTTTATTATATTTCACCTCAAATTTGGGCATGGAAAACCGGAAGAGTTCATTCCATCAAAAAATTTGTAGATCAAATGTTTGTTATTCTTCCTTTTGAAAAAGATTTTTATTCTAAATACGATTATTCTGTTGATTTTGTGGGACATCCGCTTTTGGATGCATTGAAAGATTTAGCTGATTTGGATAGTGAAAAATTCAAACAAGAAAATCAATTGGACAATCGGAAAATCATTGCTTTACTTCCCGGAAGCCGCAAACAGGAAATCAAAGTAAAACTTCCGTTGATGCTATCCATAGCAAAAGATTTCCCGGATTATCAGTTTGTTATTGCCGGAGCTCCTTCTCAAGAAGAAGAATTTTACAAAAAAACGGCACAAGATGATGTAAAAATTGTATTTGGAAAAACGTATGATTTAATCCGAAGTGCTGAAGCTGCTTTGGTTACTTCCGGAACGGCTACTTTAGAAACAGCTTTACTGAACACACCGGAAGTCGTTTGCTATAAAGGAAGCCGGATTTCGTATGAAATCGGAAAAAGAGTGGTGAAATATGTGAAATTCATTTCTTTGGTCAATTTAATTATGGATAAAGAAGTAGTAAAAGAATTGATTCAAAATGATTTAACCCCTAAAAAATTACAATCAGAATTAACTCAGATTCTGAATGAACCTAAGCGAAGTCAAATTTTGGAAGAATATAAAAAATTACGACAAAAACTCGGAGGAGCAGGTGCATCACAACGAACAGCAGAGCAAATTTTCGCACAACTGACAAAAAATAATCTTTAATTTACTTTCAACTAAGTCTTTTTTTAATTTTCAATGAAAAATAAATATGTCACAAGCTAAAAACTTTTCTATTCTAAATGAAAAAATCCGTCCCGGCGAAACTCGAACTTTACAACTTAGAATTGCACAACTCCATACGATGACAGAATTAAATATTCCCGTCATTGTTTCCCATTCTAAAAGAAAAGGACCTGTTGTTTTACTTAGCGCAGGTATGCATGGCGACGAACTTAACGGAGTGGAAATTATTCGGCAAACTATTCGTTCCGGACTCAATCAACCTCAAAAAGGAACAATTATTTGTATTCCGATTGTCAATGTTTTTGGATTTGTTAACCAATCCCGTGAATTCCCGGACGGACGAGATTTAAACCGTGTTTTTCCGGGAAATGAAACCGGTTCGTTAGCAAGTCAGTTTGCTTATAATTTAATGACTCATATTATCCCAAAAGTGGATTATGTGCTTGATTTCCATGCTGGTGGAAGAAGTCGGTTTAATGCAGCTCAAATTCGGATTGAAGAAAATAAACCGGAATTAGAAGAAATTGCTCATACTTTTCAGACTCCTTTCTTATTGTATTCCAAAAATATAGAAGGTTCATTTCGAGAATCTTGTGACAAATTGGGTGTCAAATATTTATTGTTTGAAGGCGGGAAATCTTTGGATATTAATCAGGATATAACACAATCCGGAATCAATGGAATTAAACGTTTTTTACAGTATTTGAATATGCTAAACTCTGATTTTCAGGTAGAAGAAGCTGACCGAAGCATGATTTATATTCAACAATCTTCTTGGATTCGTGCCGATTCTTCCGGAATGTTCAGAAGTAGTACTCCTGTTGGTTCGTATGTTGTTGAAAATCAGGAAATAGCTTATATTACAGATCCTTATGGCTCGTTTGAAACTCCGGTTTTAGCACCTCATTCGGGTTATATCATCAATGAAAATCAAGCTCCCATTGTTTTTCAAGGTGATGCTATTTTTCATATTTCAACCAAATTAAGAGAGGAAGAAGTCTGAAGCTCTACTTAAATTATGAAATTTAAAACATTCTGATTCGCTTTAACAGAAAGCATTTCATTGATTTTAATCTATTTGGAAAAAAATAAAAGAAAATTCACTTTTATTAGTAAAAAAAGTTTTTATTCTAACTTATTTAATTTAGATTTGCGACTGTAAAAGCTATTGGCTTTTCATAGGTTTAGGTTAGTTAGAAGTTAGCTTCATAATTTATGATTATGAAGCTACTTTTATTTATATAATTTAGAATATTTTACTTCAATTCTTTATAATATTTTCTTTTGAATAGAAAATATTGAAAAGGCACCCATTTTTTATGAAAATAATCAGGTTTTCCAGCTTTTCGGTTTTTCAAATAAACCGGCAGACGTTTGTAAAAACCAAAGTGTGAACGAACAATCGCCCAACAATGTGCCCAACTTTCATAAAATAAGAAAACAATTCCGGTAATTCCATCTAAACTTAAACGAGTGAAAATCAAAGGAAAACCCCAATATGCCGGAAGGTTTTTTGCTAAAGTTCCTAAACTATTTCTGAAATTTAAATATGTTTTTTGAGGATTATTTGACTTTAAAGTTCCACCTCCTAAGTGATAAACAGTTGATTTTCCGCAATAATAGATTTTTCTTTTGGAATTATTTAATCGCCAACACAAATCAATTTCTTCCATGTGAGCAAAATAACTTTCATCAAATCCATTTTGCACAATAAAATCTTCTACTCGAATAAAAAAACAAGCTCCACTCGCCCAAAATACCGGAAGTATATCATCATATTGTCCTTTATCTTCTTCCAAAGTCCAAAAAATCCGTCCACGACAAAAAGGATAACCCAAATTATCTAGAAAACCACCGCCGGCTCCGGCGTATTCAAAGTAGTTTGGATTTTTATAATCTAAAATTTTTGGCTGGACAACTGCAATTTCTTGATTCGTTTTGAATAATTCCAGAATTGGAGGTAACCAGTTTTCGCTGACTTTCACATCTGAATTCAACAAACACAATACATCCAATTGAAATTCTTTTAAAATTGATTGAATACCACGATTATATCCTTTTGCAAAACCTTGATTTTCTGGATTTTGAATGATTTTAATTTGAGGAAATTGTTTAATTAAAAAATCAATCGAATCATCAGTAGAAGCATTGTCAATCACAAAAATTTTAGCTTCTTTTGAATGTTCCACAACAGAAGGTAAAAATTCTCCCAACAGTTTTTTTCCGTTCCAATTTAATATGATGATACCGGTTTTCAATAGTCTATTCCTTTTTTAAATTTCCATCGTTTATGACTCCAAAGCCAATTTGCAGGATCTTCTTTTAAAGTTTCTTCTAATTTTTTGAAAAATTTCTGAACCACTTCCATCGGTTGAAATTTTTCCTGATCCGGATAAATCCGTTCAAAACTTGTATGATAATAACCTTGTTTAATTTTAACCGTTTTACAAAAAATAACAGCCATGTTTTTCTTGGATGCCATTTTGTCAAACCCAGTAAAAACAGGCGTTTCCTGATTTAAAAACTGAATACCTGTACGAACGGCTGAGCGTTTGGGACTTTGGTCGGCAACAAATAAATACGTTTGCTCTCCATCATTTGGAGCTGCCAACATATAGCGAGCTGTATCCTTCATATCCAAAGGGATTGTTCCAAATTTCCCTCGAATTGCATTAATTTGTTTATTCCAAAATTTATTACTTATTTTATGGTAGATTGCCAGCGTATTTTTTGTTTGTAAATGTTTGACCAATCCAATGAACCATTCCCAATTAAAAATATGACCCGCCATCAACAACACATCCTTTCCTTCTCGTTTACAATCCACAAAAACCTCCAAATTGGAAAAAGTGTGCCGCTGCTCTAATTCAGAAGAAGAGATTGAAAAGCATTTTAAAGTTTCAACTAAATAATCTGAAAAATTCTTATAAAACTGCTTCCGAATGATTTGAATCTCAGTTTTGGATTTTTCGGGGAATGAATTTTTCAAATTCCGTACAATTACTTTTTTTCTGTATCGGATTATATAATACAGAAAAATATACAAAATCTTTGAAAAACCGTATAGTACTCCCAATGGAAGCAAAGAAAAAAGGTATAAAATTCCATAAAGAATCTGATACATGGACAATAAATTAGTGGACAAATTTACGTTTTTCTTTTTACTCAATTGACTTGATATTTTATATCCCTTTCATTCGATTCTCATGAAAAATAAAATAAAACGCCAAAAGCTGTCTGATTTTTGTATTTTTAGCTCAAATTTTAGGCAATGAAGGAAACAAATAAAAATGGATTACTTTCCGAAAATGTTGAGGAATTTTTAAAGGAGTATTACAGTCGAAAAGCGATGGATTCAATAAGCTTATTGGCTCAAAGTGGTTCTTCACGGAAATATTATCGTTTTTATCATAAAGAAGAAAGTTTTATTTTGACTGAAAGCAGTAATTTAGAAGAAAATAAAACCTTTTTGTATTTCACTGAGCATTTTTCAAAAATCATCAATAATTTACCTACAATTAAAAAAGTAGCAGATGACTTTAGTCTGTATGTTCAAAGTGACTTGGGAGATGTTTCACTCATGGATTTATTGGAAAAAGACAAAGAAAACTCCAAAATTCATTTTGAAAATGCCATTAAGAAATTAGTGCAAATGCAAGTTTTAGGACATCAAAACTTGGATTAT
>JAVFAE010000148.1:0-5064 GCA_034002605.1 Weeksellaceae bacterium
TGTGATGTTGATCAAACCTGGAAATACAAACATAAAGGATTTAAACGACGTTGGGGAGCAAATATCAGAGATTTAGTCCAATTGAATTTTAAAGAGATTTTAAAGAGAGAAACGGTGATTTCAGGAAAAGAAAAAGACCCTTTTGATACCTTTGATTATTTCAAATCTCTTCATGATTCCAAAAAAGTGGACAAATTGATTTTTTTCTGGTTATTGGGGAATTATGGAAAGTTTGACAAGAATAATCCGGTAAATAATTCGTTTTTTCAACAAAAAATAAGCGAAATATCGGCTTGGGCAGAGTCCGGTTTACATCCTTCGTATGCTTCAAATTCAAACTTTAATCAATTAAAAATCGAAAAAAAACGATTAGAAAACATTCTGAATTTTCCAGTAAAAAAATCCCGTCAACACTATTTAAAACTGAATTTACCTGAAACTTATCAAAATTTATTAGCAGCCGGAATTACAGAAGATTATTCTATGGCGTATGCTGATGAAACCGGATTCAGAGCCGGAACTTGTACATCTTTTTATTGGTACGATTTGCAAAAAGAGAAAAAAACTGAGTTAAAAATTTATCCGTTTTGTGCAATGGAAGTGAGTATGCGCAATTATATGCAATTGAATCCTGAAGAAGCTATCGCTGAATTACAACGATTAAAACATGAAATCCGAAAAGTTAAGGGCAATATGACGGTACTTTTTCATAATTCCAATTTAACCGAAGAATGGAAAGATTGGAAAAAAGTATTGGATTCAATCACAAAATAAAAAAACACCTGTTTTAATTTTACTCAAAACAGGTGTTTCAATCTAAACATCATGAAAAATTATCGACCAATGTAGGTCTTTAAAATTTTACTTCTTGAAGTATGCTTTAATCGTCGGATTGCTTTTTCTTTAATTTGACGAACGCGTTCGCGAGTCAAATCAAATGTTTCGCCTATTTCTTCCAAAGTCATTGGATGTGCTCCATTTAATCCAAAATAAAGTCGAATTAAATCTGCTTCTCGAGGAGTCAATGTTTGCAAAGCTCGTTCAATTTCAACTCGTAAAGATTCCACCATTAATTCTACATCCGGACTTGGTGATTCTCCGGTATTTAAAACATCATATAAATTAGAATCTTCACCTTCTACCAAAGGAGCGTCCATAGAAACATGACGACCGGAATTTTTCATTGATTCTTTCACGTCACTTTCGGACATATCCAATAATTCCGAAATTTCTTCTGCTGAAGGAGCTCGTTCATGTTCTTGCTCCAAAGTAGCATAGGCTTTATTAATTTTATTGATAGATCCAATTTTATTTAATGGCAGACGAACAATACGGGATTGCTCAGCCAAAGCTTGTAAAATAGATTGACGAATCCACCAAACCGCATAAGAAATGAATTTAAATCCACGAGTTTCATCAAAACGTTGTGCCGCTTTGATTAAACCTAAGTTTCCTTCATTAATCAAATCCGGCAAGCTTAACCCTTGATTTTGGTATTGTTTAGCCACCGAAACAACAAATCGTAAATTTGCTTTGGTCAATTTTTCCAAAGCCACCCGATCTCCGGCTTTAATTCGTTGAGCCAACTCAACTTCTTCATCGGCTGTAATTAAATCAACTTTTCCAATTTCTTGAAGGTATTTGTCTAAAGAAGCTGTTTCCCGATTGGTGACCTGCTTCGTAATTTTCAGCTGTCGCATTCTTGTATTTTTATTTAAATGGTTTTGTTACAATATAGGTGATACTATACATATACGGAAGAAAGGATGAAAATGTTACAAATTCATCCTTTATTATTTTAATAATCAATTTTTAGATTGATAATCAAATGTTTATATTTTTGTTTTTTTAATTTTTTTGTGGTAATTTTTTATTCTTTTGAAAAAACAATGGTTTTGGTATTTACAAATTCATGAATTCCGTCGATTGACAATTCACGTCCATAACCCGATTTTTTCACTCCACCAAATGGCAATTGCGGATCAGAACGCACCAATTGATTAAAGAAAACAGCTCCTTCTTCAAATAAATGGACTTTATTTTTGTATTTAGCCACATTTCCGGTACAAACTGAAACACCTAAACCAAAATTGGATTGATTGCTTAATTCTACTGCTTCTTCAAAAGATTTTATTTTTGTCACCACAGCTACCGGACCAAAGGTTTCTTCTGTGAAAACCGGCATTTCCGGACTTACATTTACCAAAAGTGTTGGTTCATAAAAAGCTTCTTTTCGCTTTCCTCCTACTGCAATTTCAGCTCCCATTTTCACCGATTGCTTGACTTGCTTTTCTAAATCTTCTGCCAAATCAACTCGTGCTAAAGGTCCGATTTCAGTAGTTGGGTCAAAAGGATCACCCATTTTCAATTGTCGAATCCGATATGATAACTCTTGCACAAATTCATCATAGATTCCTTCTTGAATTAAAAAACGTTTGGCTGCAATACAACTTTGTCCGGCATTCCGAAAACGAGCATTCATTGCTTTTTCCATCACATTGTCTAAATCAGCATCATCCAACACTATAAAAGCATTGCTTCCACCTAACTCTAACACTGATTTTTTAATATTTCTTCCGGCAATGGAAGCTACCGAAGCTCCGGCCTTTTCGCTTCCGGTCAAAGAAACTGCTTTAATAAAAGGATAATCAAGTAAAACCTCAACATCAGAACTGTTTAAATTCAAATTGAAATACGTTCCTTCTTCAAATCCGGCTTCTCTGAAAATTTCTTCAATCAACTGAGCCGACTTGGGAACATTACTTGCATGTTTTACTACTACTGTATTTCCGGCTAAAATTGTAGGAATCGCAAAACGAAAAACCTGCCAAAAAGGGAAATTCCAAGGCATAACACCCAAAATCACACCCAAAGGTTCATAGCGAACGACTGCATCATAACGAGAAGTTGAATATTTTTTATCTTTTAGAAATTCTTCACAATTTTCAACATAAAACCGACAATTCAATGCTGATTTTTCAATTTCAGCAATGGATTCAAAAACAGGTTTTCCCATTTCTTCGGTAATAATTTTAGCGAATTCTTCTTTTCGTTCCTCCAAAATCTGACCTACTTTCAGCATTTTTTCAAGTGGTCTGTTGAAATATGTATTTTTATTTTTAAGAAATAATTGATTGGCTCTATTTACTTTTTCCAGAGCTTCCTCAATTGTGATTTTTACGGACATAACTATTTAGTTAGGTGTGTAGTTCTTTTTTTATTTTATGCAGATAAGCTCCTACTTCAACTACAGGATACAGTTCATCATAACTTACTACTTTATGAACATCCATTCTTAAATTAATATAAGAACGGTCAATATCACTGTGGTGTACCAATCCTGAAGCAGAAATCAATTCCCCAAAACTTTTCATTGTGTTTTTATGGAATTGATAGGTTCTCTTAGCTTTATCTTCAACATCAAGTCCTTTTACCAATTGTGGGTCTTGGGTTGTAATCCCGGTTGGGCAAGTATTCAAATGACATTGTAAAGCCTGGATACAACCAATTGCCAACATCATAGCGCGTGCGCTGTAACATAAATCGGCTCCAATCGCTAAAGCTCGTGCAATATGGAAACTGCTCATGATTTTCCCGGAAGCAATAACTCGAATGTCTTTTTTCAAATCATAACCTCTTAAAACATCAATGGCAAAAGCTAATCCATCTAATAAAGGCATTCCAAGAGAATTAGAAAACTCAACCGGAGCCGCTCCTGTTCCTCCTTCTCCACCATCAATAGTAATGAAATCCGGTTTTAACCCTGTTTTTACCATAGCTTCACAAATGGATATAAATTCCTCTTTACGTCCAATACATAATTTAAATCCAACCGGTTTCCCTCCGGAAAGTTCGCGCATTTCATGAATCAATCGTAATAAACCTTCCGGATCTTTAAACTCTGAATGGGAAGGTGGAGAATCCACTTCTGTATGAGGTTTTACGTGGCGAATTTTTGCAATTTCTTCTGTGTTTTTTCGAGCTGGTAAAATTCCTCCATGTCCGGGTTTTGCTCCCTGAGAAATTTTAAGTTCTATCATTTTAACATTTGGAATCTGAGAATTTTTAGTAAATAATTCCCGAGAAAATCCTCCTTTTTCATTCCGGCAACCAAAATAACCCGTTCCAACTTGCCAAACCAAATCACCGCCGTGTTCCAAGTGATAAGGGCTGATTCCTCCTTCTCCCGTATTATGAGCAAATCCACCCATTGCAGCTCCCTTATTCAATGCTAAAACTGCATTTTTACTCAATGAACCAAAACTCATCGCTGAAATATTCAATAAACTGGCTGAATAAGGTTGTGTACAATATTCACCGCCAATCATAATACGAGGAGCTTCATCTACTTTCATTTTTCCGGCATACATAGAATGATTCATCCATTCATATCCCGGTTCATAAACATCCATTTGAGTTCCGAAAGGAACAGTATCGATTACATTTTTTGCTCGTTGATAAACCATGCTTCGCATGACTCTGTCCAAGGGACGACCTTCTCGGTCATTCTCAACAAAATATTGCATAATTTCCGGACGAATACTTTCAAGTAAATATCGTAAACGACCAATTACCGGAAAATTACTACGGATAGCGTGTTTTTTTTGATTAATATCAATTATTCCTAATATAATAAGAGGTGCTACAATCAAAAAAAGCCAAAGAATAGGCTTCCAAAAAATTGCAATAGCAAGAATTAACAGAGAAATACTAACAGCTAATAATTTAAACAAAGGTCTTACTTTCATTACACTTTAATTAGTGGTACAAAATTAAACATTAAGTACAAAAAAGCCAATAGAAAGTTCAGGAATTCACTTGAAAAACTTCTTTTAGACTAATCCAGTAATTTTTTTCACTCTTTTTATTGGTTATTTCTCATTAAAAAAAACGTAATTGACTGAAAATCATTAATAAAAAATTATTTTGCAAAAGTTCAGCTTTCTGCTAATTTTGAATGATTTTAAAGAACAAATTAATATCTATTTCATCATGAAAATTATTTGTATTGCCCGAAATTATACTGAACATGCCAAAGAATTAGGCAATGAAGTCCCTTCTGAA
>JAVFAE010000149.1:0-4966 GCA_034002605.1 Weeksellaceae bacterium
TATTGAGTAGTAAGTGGATAAACGTAAAAATCACTATTAAAATCTTTTTCATTCGTTTGAGAAAAGAACAAAGAAAAGTCGAATTTATTTTAAATTTATTTTTTGTATCTCATTTATTTTGTGTAAATTTGCTTGATTTTTCAGAATATTAACTTTAAACAAAACCTACTTATGTTAAAAAATGCTTTTAAATTAGGGATTTTAAGTACATTGCTCTTTTCAGTAATAGGTTGTTCAGATGATGATTCGTCAAGAATTGAAACTGAAACCGGAGAAATTTCTCAAATAAGCAACAAAGAAATTACATTATTCTACGGAAATGGCTTAACGGGAAAATATGTCACTTTACTTAATTCATCTCTTAATTTCAACCGTTTGTCAGGTACAGACGGCGTAGTCCCGATGGGAACTGATTCTTATGAAGCTCCTGACTTGTCAAATGCAACTCAATTAACAGGTTCTTCCTGGTATAATTTGAATAGTAATACAACGTATTACATTGCAGAAGGCACTACTTTTACCGGAGGAATCAACATGAACGGTTCAAATATAAAATTGTACATTTTAGGAACACTTGGCGGAGCAAATTGGCTTGATGTAAAAAATAATGCCAAAGTTGTAATTGCTCCAACAGGAAAAATATCCACAGTAGGGGTTGTAGTTCAAAATAGTACAGTTGATAATTACGGTGATATTCTTTCACTTGATTTCAATTTGAACAATAACGGTACTTTAAATAATTATGGAACAATTGCTGATTTTCAAATGAATAGCAATTCTTATTTGAATAATTACGGAACTGCTTCTTCTTCTAAAGCCGGTATAAACGGAGATATTGCTAATTATAGCAATTTGACTTTTACAAAAGAAGTTGCTTTAAATTCTCAAGGTTCTATTGAAAATTATTGTCAACTTGTTTTCAAAGAGCACATTAATATTAATAATGATATAATTAATAATGGTTATTTGAATTTTCAAGAAGGTTTCCGAATCAATTCTCAAGGAGATTTGACTCTAAACGGAGGTTCTTTAACTGATGTAACCAATGGCGTTATCAACCTTAATAAAGCAGTTAAAAATACCGAATCAGCTTATGCTCGTTTTGATATTATCAACGCAACAATTGGTTATTTTAATGTGAGCCCTGCATTTATAGGAAAAATTGACATCAATACAAGTTTAACTTTACCCGTAAACAGTATAGGAAATCATGTTACACTAAACGGAGATATTTCTATTGTTCCTAACGAATGTATGCCCCAAAGAGGTTCAGCTGCTTGTAACGATGATTTATTGAGTTTTACTTTGGTTGCATCTGTACAAAGTCCGGAAATGGATGGAGCTACTTTGAGTGCTACCGATGTAAAAGTAAATAACGGACAAGCTTACGTTTCTTATCATACAAACGATGAATTCTACGGAGATGCTCCAAATGGTTCTTTACGAATTTTCAACGTACAAAGTCAATCGAATCCATTATTACTTGCACAAGCTAATTTTAACAATGCAGAATTCAATGGTATTAATGTAGATGGAAATACAATGTATGCCGTAGGTGGAAACAAAGCCGGAGCTCGATTGGTAACTTCTCCACTTACAAACGGATTATTTGACACATCTGATTTGTCTGTCTTTGAAACTTACAAATTACCAAGTATTGCTGCTAAAAATTCTTTTATGTACAACAATTTGTTGTGGTTAGTAAGCGGCGGTTCAAACGGTGGGTTCTTCAAATTAAATCCAGCAGATAATTACTCAATTTCCGAACAATTATATGCAGATGGAGCTAGAGCGAAATATGTAGCTCAGAATGGTTCTCATCAAGCTTTCTTTGCTGTAGGAACAAATGGTGCTTACTTACGTATTGCTAATATTGATGGTTCAAATGCAACAGAATATACCTACCCTACTTTAATTCAAAATATAGCAAATGGTAAAAATGTAATCGTTTTGGATGATGAATATGTATATGTAGCTTTAAGTGATAAAGGAGTAGCTAAGATAAGAATCAGCAATGGTGAATTAGTGAATCATTTTGAACCAAATGAATACAGACTTACTGAAACCGGTCCTAAAGTGTTCAAAGAAAATGGTTATACAAATGGTGTTGCCATCAATGATTGCTATTTATATTTAGCAAACGGAGCGGATGGAGTTATTGTCTTAAACAAAAATTCTTTCCAAGTAGTCGGTTCATTCACTTTAACTGAATCTGCCAACTATATTTATGCAAAAGATGATTTATTATTTGTAGCAACAGGAAGAAGCGGTTTGAATATAATTAAAGTAGATTAATTTGTAATTCCACTTTGATAAAATTATAAATCAAAATTAAAAAGGACAGTCAAAAAACTGTCCTTTTTTTATGTCTTAGAATCCGTTTAAAATTTATCTAATAATTGTTTATCCTATACAAATTTAAATAAGCTCTGAGTTTGCTATTATTTCTTATAAATCGCGACGTTTTAGCAACCAATAGGATAAAGAAATAAATAGAGCTGAATAAATTAGACTGGTTACTACAAAACTCCAATCCACCGGAGTATATTCAAAAACAGAACCACCTAAAATAAAACTTTCAAATTTCATCTTGGGAAAATCAATCAATTTTGAAGAAGCATTTAAAGGTAAATAATTACTGATGTAAAATTCATACGGGTCAATATTTTTCAAACCATCACCCAAAATTACCTTTTTCAAAATGATTTCCGCAGTGGAAATTAAACCTTCCAACATCCAAAGAACAAACAAACCAAGAAAAGCAAAAGCTGTTTTTCTAAGTAAAACGGAAAGAAATAAACAAATGGAAAAGAATAAATTTAATTTAAAGAAGTAAGCCGCTACAAATTCAATCCCTTTAAACATATCTTCTTTACTTTCAGAAAAGTATAAACCCAATGCCATACAAATTCCAAATACAAAAAAACTTGACAATAAAGCAAAACTTAAACTTGTCAAAAGCTTGGAACCAATGAATTCCTTTTTACTTAAACCATCAATCAGATTTTGTTTTAAGGTTCCGTTGGAATATTCATTCGTAACATTGGTAATGAGAATAACCGCAATAAAAATTTTCCCGATAGCAACCAGATAAGTTACATTCTGCCAAATTTCAGGAAAATTAAACATACCTAATTTTGCTATATCCAGCTTAACACCTCCTATTTCAGGGCGAATAACAGCTAATATTAGCCCAAAAACCACTAACATTCCAAAGTAAATGAAAGTAAAAATCCGGGTAGCTTTATAATAAAAAATCTTATTCCATTCTATTTTTAATAATCGTAGCATCGCTTTTAATTTTGTGTGATTTGTAAAAATTGTTGTTCCAAACTTTCTTTTCGTTTAACTAAATGATTCAGAATAATTCCTTTTTCAAATAGCAAACTGTTTAATTTTTCAGCTTTTACATCCTGACTCAAAGTAGCTTTTATATGTTTTCCTTCCTTTTTTATATCGCTAAAAAAATCTAAATCTTGCAAAACTGAAATCAAATTATCATTTTCAGCATTTAGTTCAAAATAACCATAACTGACAATCATTTCATCCACTTTTCCCGAATAAAGAGTTTTTCCTTTTTGTAAAATCACCACATGTGAACACACTTTTTCTACTTCATCCAAAAGATGGCTGGCAAGAATAATGGTTGTCCCGTTTGCTGCAATTTCTTGAATAATTTCCCGAATCTGAATAATTCCCTGTGGGTCTAAACCATTAGTGGGTTCATCCAAGATCAAAACATACGGATCGTTTAACATTGCTGATGCTATAGCTAAACGTTGTTTCATTCCCAATGAAAAAGTTTGGAATTTATCTTTTTTCCGTTCTAATAAACCAACTAATTTTAATTTTTCATCAATTTTTGAGTAAGAAACTTCTTTAATTTGAGCAATGATTTCCAGATTTTTCTCAGCACTCAAATACGGATAAAAATTTGGTCGTTCAATGATGGCTCCTACTTTTTTCAGCACATCAACCGAATGTTCCTTTTCAAACCATTTCCATTTACCTAAAGTAGGATTAACAACATTTAGAATCATACCTAAAGTAGTTGATTTCCCACTTCCATTCGGTCCCAATAAACCGTAAATATTTCCTTTTACAACCGAAAGAGACAAATCATCTACTGCAGTTAATTTGCCAAATTTTTTAGTCAAATTTTGAATTTCCAGAACTTTTTCCATTTTTATAACTTAAATTTAATAAGTCATTAAGATTCTGAAAAAGTTACAAAAAATAAGAAAGCTCGGTTTTACTGAAAAAAAACCGAGCTTTCAAATGTATATTTTATTTAATTAATTCGCTAAAATTGTTACAACATTATTGTTCATTTCCACTACTCCACCTGTAACGTCAAAATGATAAACCAATTCGTTCCCGGGAACTTTCTCAAGTTTCCCTGAAACATTATCAAAATCAGCAACTGTTTTTGAATGTAGTTTAATTTTAATAGTTCCTTTATCTAATGAAGAAACAATAGCTGCATGGTTATTCAACATCTGGAATTCTCCATCTTTTCCCGGAACGGTTACTGCATCTACTTCTCCTTCAAAGATTACGTGTTGTGGCGTTATGATATGTAATTTCATCTTATATTTTTATTTCAGGTTTCATACTTCAAGCTCCACGTTGAACGTAAAACTATAACACAAAAAAGTTTTTATGCATTAACCTCTGCCAACATTCTTTCTCCGTGTTCAATTACATCTTCAATCGTACCTTTCAGGTTGAATGCAGCTTCCGGATATTGGTCAACTTCACCATCTAAAATCATATTGAATCCTTTGATTGTATCTTTAATATCTACTAAAACTCCCGGATTACCTGTAAACTGCTCGGCAACATGGAACGGTTGAGATAAGAAACGTTGAACTCGTCTTGCACGGTGTACGACCAATTTATCTTCTTCAGATAATTCTTCCATACCCAAGATGGCGATGATATCTTGTAAAGCTTTGTATCGTTG
>JAVFAE010000150.1:0-4961 GCA_034002605.1 Weeksellaceae bacterium
GTTAATTCTACCAAAATAAATTTAACTTAAACTAACTAAACTCTAAAAAATTTAAGCCTCCCTTTTTTTAATCATATCATAAAAAATGAAAAACTTTATTTTGGTATCTCAAAGATACTATAATAGAACAGAAAATTCCAAATAAAATACAACTAACTTATTTAAAAATAATTAACTGTTATTTTGAACAATTGTTAATTACTTCTGAAAGTTGCTTTACTAAAGATGTATTTGTGATTTAAGCCAGTAGTTTTTTGGCTTTATTAACAATGGTTGCAGCATCTAATCCGTACTTTTTCATTAATTCTGAAGGTGTTCCACTTTCACCAAAACTATCGTTTACTGCTACAAACTCTTGGCGAACTGGATAATTCTCGGTTAAAAGTCGTGCAACACTTTCGCCTAAACCACCTAATTTATTGTGTTCTTCACAAGTTACAATTTTATTGGTTTTTTTAACGGAATTTAAAATGATTTCTTCGTCCAAAGGTTTGATAGTGTGAATGTTAATCACTTCAGCAGAAATCCCTTGTTTTTCTAATTCATTAGCTGCCAGAATTGCTTCCCAAACCAAATGTCCGGTAGCAACAAGGGTTATGTCACTTCCTTCTTGTAGTAAAATTCCTTTTCCAATTTCAAACTTTTGATTGGCAGGAGTAAAAACCGGAACAGCAGGACGACCAAATCGCAAATAAACCGGACCTTCATAATCGGCAATGGCAATAGTTGCTGCTTTAGTTTGATTATAATCACACGGATTGATAACTACCATTTTCGGAAGCATTTTCATTAGTCCAATATCTTCCAAAATTTGATGAGTTGCTCCATCTTCACCTAAGGTTAAACCGGCATGGGAAGCACATATTTTTACGTTTTTATCGGAATAAGCAATGGATTGACGAATTTGATCATACACGCGCCCGGTTGAAAAATTAGCAAAAGTTCCCGTAAACGGAATTTTCCCACCTATGGTTAATCCGGCAGCGATTCCCATCATATTAGCTTCAGCAATTCCGATTTGAAAAAAACGTTTCGGATTTTCTTTTTTGAAATCATCCATTTTTAATGAACCGATTAAATCGGCGCAAAGTGCTACAACATTTGGATTTTCTCTGCCTAATTCGGTTAAACCATCTCCGAATCCACTTCGTGTATCTTTTTTTTCTGTATAATTGGTATCAATCATTTTCGTACGGTTTTTAATAATCTTTTAATTCTGTTTCCGGGTTTTGATTCAAAGCTTTTGTCAATTGTTCATCATTTGGTGCTTTTCCATGCCAGGCATGTGTTCCCATCATATAGTCCACACCATTGCCCATTTCGGTATGAAGTAAAATAGCAATAGGTTTACCTTTTCCAGTTTCAAATTTAGCTTTTTCTAAAATTGAAATAACACTTTCTAAGTGATTTCCTTCTTTTTCTTCTAAAACCAACCAGTCAAAAGCTTCTAATTTCGTTTTTAAATTGCCCAAATCCAGTACATCTTTGGTGTCTCCGTCAATTTGGCGACCATTATAGTCAATGGTCGCAATCAAATTATCAACTTTTTTAGCTGCTGCATACAATAAAGCTTCCCAAATTTGACCTTCTTGTAATTCTCCATCTCCGTGAAGAGTATAAACTAATTTCTCATCCTGATTGAGTTTTTTTGCCAAAGCAGCTCCAATCGCTACCGATAAGCCTTGTCCTAAAGAACCGGAAGCAATACGAATTCCGGGTAATCCGTCATGAGTTGTCGGATGTCCTTGAAGTCGAGTATTTATTTTTCTGAAAGTAGCCAATTCTTCAACCGGAAAAAAGCCGAATCGGGCTAAAGTGCTATAAAAAACAGGTGAAATATGACCGTTGGACAAGAAAAATAAATCTTCATTTTTTCCATCCATTTTAAAATCGGTGGAATACTCCATTATTTTTCCGTAAAGTGCAGTAAAAAACTCGGTACAACCCAAAGAACCTCCCGGATGACCACTGTTTACAGCATGAACCATACGTAAAATATCTCTTCGTGTTTGTTGAACATGGATTTGTAATTGCTCTAAAGTCATTGCTGATTGATTTTGTGCAAAAATAAGCTTTTCAGCTCGGATTATGGTAGGAAAAAACTAAAATAAATTAGAAGAAAAAAGAATAAAAAAACCGTTTTTATACTCTTCTTTTCTCGGTAAAAAAATGAGAAAAATTTTAAGCTTCGGTTTTTCTTCGTTGAATTTCTTTTTTGATAAGCGATAATTCTCTACTGGTTTGTCCGGCAACTGAAGTATTTTCTTGTGCACGACGAATTAAATAAGGCATTACTTTTTTTATAGGTCCGTATGGTAAATATTTTGAAACATTATAACCTTCTTTTCCTAATATAAAACTAATATTGTCGCTCATTCCGTATAACTGACCAAACCAAACGTGGTATGAATTTTTTGGAATATTGTGTTTTTTCATCAGATTGACCAATAATTCCGAACTGTCTTCATTGTGTGTTCCGGCAAAAATTGAAATTCGGTCAATGTGTTCTGTCATAAATTCTAAAGCTAAATTATAATCTCGGTCAGAGGCTTCTTTGTTGGGTTGAATCGGGTCTTTATAATTTTTCTCAAGAGCTCTTGCTCGTTCTTTTTCCATATACGCACCACGAACGATTTTAAATCCGATAAAATAATTTTCAGTTTCTGCTTTTTGGTGTATTTTTTTTAAATAATCCAAACGGTCATGACGATACATTTGTAAAGTACTCCAAACAATACAACGTTCCGTATTGTATTTTTTCATCATTTCATCCATTAAATCATCTGCTGCGTCCTGCATCCAGCTATCTTCGGCATCAGCCATAATTGGAACACCGTTTTCAAATGCAGTTTGGCAAACTTCGTCGTAACGTTGGCGGATGTTTTCCCATTTTTGTTTTTCCTGATCGGACATCGGTAATTTATTTCCGATTTTCTCATAAATATCAATTCGTCCAAATCCGGTGGGTTTAAACACCACACAAGGCACTTCTCTTGGATTCTCTTTTGAAATTTGAATTAATTTTAAAATTTCATCTTTTACATGGTCAAATTCTGCTTCAGTTTCTTGTCCTTCCACCGAATAATCCATAATGGAAGTTACACCGAATTTATACATTTCTCGGGCGACTTTCAAACAATCTGTTGTAGTTTCTCCTCCTACAAATTGTTGGTAAATGGTGTTGCGTACCGTTGATTTGACAAAAGGTAAACCGGTAGCAAAAGGCAATTTAAAAAAAGCAGTTCCAAGCTGAGTCAGGAAAGGGCTGGACATTAATTTAAAAAGAAATTTAGCTTTTTTTAAATCTTTATCGGATTTGGAGCTGAATGCAATCTGTGTATTATCAAAAAGAGACATCTTTCTATCTTAATTTAAGTGTTCAAAAGTACATAAATCCCTGTATGAAAAAACTGATTTAATGCCATGTTTTTTTTGTTGAAAATCTTATTCGATTAAAAACTAAGTCCATCATCATCCGAATCGGATTCTTGGTAATCATCAAAAGTTCCGAATGATTCTTGTGGATTTCCAACCGGTAAGTTAATCCCGCTATCCAACGTATTTTTATTCATTGAACTTTGGAATTCTACTTCACCAAAATTAAAATTATCTTCTAAATCGGTAAATTTCGCTTGTTCATTAATGAACCGAAGTCGGATGTTTTCCAATGCACCATTTCTGTGTTTGGCAATGATAAATTCGGCTTGTCCGGCACAAGGTGTAGCGTTGTCATCGTCCCAAGTATCCAGTTTATAATATTCCGGACGGTAAATAAAAGAAACAATATCCGCATCTTGTTCAATGGCTCCGGATTCTCGTAAATCAGACAGAAGCGGACGTTTATTTCCACCTCGGGTTTCTACTGAACGAGAAAGTTGAGAAAGTGCAATTACCGGAATATTTAATTCTTTGGCAATGGATTTTAAATTTCGGGAAATGGTAGAAATTTCTTGTTCACGATTTCCGGTTGATTTGGTGTTTCCCAATGTCATTAGTTGTAAATAATCAATAATAATGAGTTTTACATTATGTTGTGAAACTAAGCGTCTTGCTTTTGCACGCAAATCAAAAATGGAAAGAGCCGGTGTATCGTCAATAAATAAAGGAGCATCTTCTAATCCTTTTACTTTGTTGTACAATTGTTTCCATTCGTGATTTTCCAAGGTTGCTTTTCGTAGTTTTTCAGAAGAAATACCGGTTTCGCCTGAAATCATACGGGTAATCAATTGAACACTTGACATTTCCAATGAAAAAATCGCAGTCGGTATTTTCATGTCCACTGACATATTTCGTGCCATGGAAAGTACAAATGCAGTTTTTCCCATACCCGGTCGAGCTGCTAAAATAACCAAGTCGGATTCCTGCCAACCCGAAGTTATTCTGTCAATTTGTTTAAAACCGGACGGGATTCCACTCATTCCTTCTTTTTTTGACATTGCTTTGATTTTCTCTAAAGCTTCGCGAACTAAAGTATTAGAGTCTGAAAAACTTCGTTTAATGCCGCCTTCGGTTATTTCAAACAATTTACTTTCGGAAAAATCCAATAAATCAAAAACATCGGTAGTTTCATCGTACGATTTGTCAATAATATTAGATGAAATTTCAATCAATTGACGTAAAATATACTTTTCAAGAATAACTCTTGAATGGTATTCAATATGTGCGGCAGAAGAAACTTTTTGAGTTAACTGAATTAAATAATAATCACCTCCGACTAAATCTAATTTTCCTTCATTTCGGAGTTCATTGGAAACGGTTAATAAGTCAATCGGTTGAGTAGCATTGAACAATTTTTGAATCGCAGAAAAAATGGTTTGATGTTGAATTTTATAAAAAACACGAGGTTCAAGAATATCAATAACTTCATCAATTCCTTTTTTATCAATCATCATCGCTCCCAAGACCGCTTCTTCCAAATCAAGAGCTTGAGGAGGAAGCTTTCCTCTTTCTAAATTAATGAT
>JAVFAE010000151.1:0-4950 GCA_034002605.1 Weeksellaceae bacterium
CCAAGCGATCTAAGCTCAGTTCATAAAATAGTTTGGGGGTAAAATCTTTTCGTCCTTGCATACGCTAATTTACAACAAGAAAAACAATTCAAACAATTGAAGAACAATGTTTTAATTATTTTTTTTTGAAAAACTTATTCTAAACAAGAAATAAAATTATCTTTGGATATTAGTTGCGCAACAAACACAAGGGTTTTGCAAAATGGCGGGGTGACGTATAAACTTGGAGCTATGTGCTTTTATTCAAGTTCAGTGCTGGTTGACAGTTTTGTGCTCCGAAACCCGCCCGAACGCAAAGCCGTAAAACGTTAGCACCAATCCCCCTACCATAGAAAAACAGTTGAGTTTTGTAGCTAACGGGAATTTCTTATCTTTGAAAATCAATCAAATTAAATAAAAATAAAATATAACAATTTGTTGATTTTCAGCATTATAAATTAATGTTAGTCAGAATTTCATGAAAACACAAACCCTAATATTAATTTCTTTTATTTTCACACTTATTAGTTGCTCTGAAAAACTTCCGAAAGAAATTTCTTTTTTTGAAAATTATGATGTTAAAAATGGAAAATATAAAGTACTTGTATATGGCAGTGAAGGAGAGTGGATTGAAGATTACAAAGATTTTTATATTGATGATGTAAAAACTTTAGACAAGATGAAAAGACAATGGGTTTTTAACAAAAAATCTGACGTTATGCCTTGTGGATATGGTTATAATATTTATTTAGTAGATGAAGAAAATATATTGAAAAATGTGGCAGTAAATATTGAATGTGAATATATGTCCAGTTGGATAAAATTTCCTAAAAAATATCTTACAAAACATCAAAAATATTTTAAAAGAATGACAGAAGAAGATAAAACGAAATTTGAAGCTATATATTTTAAGAATAAAGTCGAGTAGGCAAAGGGGAATTCCACCCCTAAGCCTCTCGCAGAAACGTACGTGAACCTCTCGATTACTCATTCTTTTTTAATGCTTTTTAATGGTGTTCGTGATTGCTTCGCAGTTCATACGGCTCTTCTTAATCCAAATCACTATGCCGGCTATCTCTCCTTCTGTTTTGGCTGCCGACTTTGGAAACCTACAAAGAGACATTGAGTAAATTCATCTCGATATGATGTGTTTTTGGTCTTTTTAAGCTTGTAAATTCAATGATTTTGAGAAATATTAATGGGGTTCTACTTGTATTAAAAAAAGCTTGATTATCTTCGTATAAGAATTCACTCTCAAACAAAATACTTTGCAAAAAGATTATAAAATAGAAAAAAAACGGAAGCAATTTTATTGGATTTTGGTTGGCATCATCTTTTTATTGCTTTTGTTTATGGTTCGTTATGTTTTGGATAGCTCTAAAGTCATTATTGATAAAAGTCTAGTAATTCGTCCTTTTAAAGTACATTGGTCACCCAATTCTGATGGACTTTTACGAATAAATGAACCTTTTTACCTAAACACTAATGCAAAATTTATAGTGGTTGATTTAAACAAATTAGCAACAGATGAAGAAATCTATAATTCGCTCATTCTGAGAAGTCAAACCAATAGTTCGCTTCGTGATATTTCGCCTCCATTTACCATTTGGAAACATGAAAATAATGACACAATTCACATCATGAAAAATAATCTTGTGTTAGATTTTATTATGGAATAAAGAAATCTAAATATTCAATTCATTTCTAACGGATTTCGACAAAGATTTTACAACCAAATCATACGAATGATTAATTAATTCAGTCAAAAGTTCTTCCGGTAGATTTCCCTCAAAATTAACTGTATTCCAATGTTTTTTATTCATGTGATAACCGGGTTGAACTTCCGGATGATTTTCTCTTAATTCTTCTGAATAATTGGGCTTACATTTTAGATTTACTGTAAAAACCGGACTGTCGAGACCTGTCAAGGCAAAAATTTTTCCTGCTACTTTAAAAACAAGTGTTTCCAATCCGAAAGGGAATTCTTCGGTAACTCCTGATTTTTTTAAACAAAATTCTCTGAATTCCTCAATATTCATATTGTGTGATTTTAAATTAAAAAATCATAAAATTAAAAGCTGTTTTCCTATAAAATGAATTGTTTTTTGAAATTGATGCTTTTATAATTATCCGGAAATAAGTTCAATATTATTCCGGTTCAATTTAATTTTCCCTTCGTTTTCCATTGCTTTTAACAATCTGGAAATCACTACTCTTGAACTATTTAATTCATACGCAATTTCTTGATGAGTTTGGGTGATGGTTTGCGATTGATTAACTTTTGATTTTCCGATTAAATAATCTTCCAAACGTTCGTCCATGTGTTTAAACGCAATATTGTCAATTGCACTCAATAATTCATTGAAACGGTTATTATAACTTTGAAAAACAAACGCTCGCCAGCTTTTATATTTTCCCATCCATTCTTCCATTTTCTGAACAGGAATCATAGCAACAATGCCATCATTTTCTGCAATCGCACGAATTTCGCTTTTCCGATTTCCTACACAGCAAGCCATCGTCATGGCGCAAGTATCGCCTTTTTCCAAAAAATACAATAACAATTCTCCTTCATCAAAATCTTCCCGCATGATTTTAATGGCTCCTTTTATCAACAAAGGCATGGATTTCATATACTGTCCAAAATCAATTAAAATATCGTTTTCTTTGAATTCTATCCATTGAGAAATTTCAATGATTTCTTCTAAAAGTTCTTTTTCAAAAACACCTCCAAATCCTGATTCTATCCACTCTCTACCGTCCATTTTAATCCTTTTAATCTAAAAACGGCATAAAAATACACTTTTTTAAACAGATGATTGAACTTTCTTATGCTTCATTTGAATATCTTTGCTTCTCAAAATAAAAAAAGATGAGCAAACAGGAAATTATCGATTCTTTTGACCCAAATCAACCCGGACTTTCTGATGCAAATTTATACGGATTGCCTTTTTCTTCAGAACAAAGCGACATCCTTATTGTCCCGGCTCCTTGGGAAGTTACAGTTAGTTATGGAGCTGGAGCTTCAGAAGGAATTGAAGCTATTTTTAATGCTTCATTTCAGGTAGATTTATTTCATCAAGAATTTCCTGAATTATGGAAATCAGGAATTTTTATGACAGAAGATATTCCGGATTGGAAATCAAAAAGTGACGAACTGAAAAAGTTAGCTTTACCCATTATTGAAGCTTTGGAAAAAGGTGAAAATCCAGATGATTTTCCTGAATTAAAATCCAATTTAAACACGATTAATTCAGAAAGTGAAAAATTTAAAACTGAATTAAGAGAATTGATTCTTTCATGGCAAAAAAAAGGAAAAATCGTTGCTTTATTAGGTGGCGATCATTCTACTCCTTTAGGATTTTATGAGGCTTTGGCGCAGAATCATTCTGATTTCGGAATTCTTCATTTAGATGCACACATGGATTTGAGAGAAGCGTATGAAGGTTTTAATTATTCGCATGCTTCTATTATGAATAATGCTTTGAAAATTCCGCAAATCAGCAAAATCGTGCAAGTTGGAATTCGTGATTTCTGTGAACAAGAAGTAGAAATAGCAAAAAACACTAAAAACAGAGTGAAAATATTTACCGATTCGGACTTAAAAAAGAATCGATTTGAGGGAAAGACTTGGAAAGAACAATGTGATTTTATTATTCAAGAGCTTCCTGAGAAAGTACACATCAGTTTTGACATTGATGCTTTGCAACAAAGCTATTGCCCAAATACAGGAACTCCGGTTCCGGGTGGTTTATCCTTTGAAGAAGCTACTTATTTACTGTCAGCTTTGGCGAATTCCGGCAAGAAAATAATCGGTTTTGATTTAGTGGAAGTTGCTCCCGGCGAAGATGATTGGGACGGGAATGTTGGTGCTCGAATTTTGTTTCATTTGTGTGGTGTTTTAGCAAAATCAAACGATTTAACCGTTGGGGAAAGAGTTCAATTTTAATTGAATTATACAATTTATAAAAAAGATAAAACCAACACTATTTCAGCTTATTAGCCTTGTTTTCTTCATCTATTTCACTGAATTTAGAGTTTTGTGAAATGTATTCCGGCACTAATTTTTTCAAAATAGTTACGTAATACGTATTTACTGAATCCATGTTTTCCCAAGATTCCAATGCTACCAAATGGTTGATTTGATCCATAAACATTTTTTCATCCGGTGAATTTACTCTTGCAATCATAATTTTTGGGTGATGCGTTTTGATACAAGTTTCATTATCCGTCAATAATTCTTCGTAAATTTTCTCTCCCGGACGTAATCCAATTATTTTAATATCAATATCTTCCGGATAACGGAATCCACTCAGATAAATGATTTTTTTAGCTAAATCAAATATTTTGACCGATTTCCCCATATCGAAGACAAATATTTCTCCTCCTTTACCCATCACACCGGCTTCTAACACGAGTTGACACGCTTCCGGAATGGTCATAAAATAACGGGTAATGTCTTTATGTGTAACCGTTACCGGTCCGCCTGCTTCTATTTGCTTTTTAAACAATGGAATTACAGAACCATTAGAACCCAAAACATTACCAAAACGCGTAACAATAAACTGTGTGTTGGATAATTTATTCAAACAACTCACATATAACTCAGCCACACGCTTTGTTGCCCCCATCACATTGGTTGGATTCACTGCTTTGTCGGTTGAAATCATCACAAATTTCTCTATCTGGTATTTATTTGCCAAATCAGCAATTATCTTTGTTCCTCCAATATTTACACGAACGGATTCATAAGGATTTTCTTCCATCAAAGGAACGTGTTTATAAGCCGCAGCATGAAACACAATATTGGGTTTGAAGAATTTAAAAACTTCCTCTATTCTTTTAACATCCCGAATATCACCGACAATGAATTCACAAGAATCTTTTGCTTGTTGTTTTGTCATCTGTTGTAATTCATACATTGCCGATTCTGCTTGATCTAATAAAATTAATTTTTGAATCGGAAAAGTC
>JAVFAE010000152.1:0-4939 GCA_034002605.1 Weeksellaceae bacterium
GTAAGCCAAGATTGCTTTTCCTTTTTTTCAAATTGTCCAACTTTATAGGCTTTGGATTTAGGATTGAGAAATTCTGCGATTTGATAAGGTTCCCAAATTTTTGTTTTCACTACTTTGATTTTTTTTGGGATTTCAGCCAGCAAACTCTCATCTAATTGCGGATAAGAAGGATTTTCCGGTGTATAAATAATCGGTTGAATACCCAATTCTGGTAAATATTTTGAAAATTTTAACCAACGTTGAACGCCCGGTCCGCCTGCCGGTGGCCAATAATAGGTTACAATTAAAACTTTCCGGTTTTCCATTACTGAAATAATTGGCTAAATTATTATTTAATATACAAAGTACAAAAGCATTTCCCGTCGTCTTTCCATAAATAAAAATAATATTCACATCTGTAACTTTGTACATTAGTTGGTTTTAATTAGTTTTGCCTCATTAATTTTCATCAGAATGAATTTAAATTTTATCTAAAAATTCTCGTTGAAATTAAAATAAATAAAGATATACGTATGAAAATCCGTCATTTAATCGTTTTAAGTTTTGTTGCTCTTTTCGCTATTTTTTCTTCTTGTCGGGATGATTTTGATTTTGAAAGAGCTTCCAGTGAGTTGAGTTTTTCCAAAGACACTTTGAATTTGGATACGATTTTCAATTATACTAACTCACAAACTTATATTCTTACCGTAAAAAATAATCAGAACAAAGACGTTTTTCTACCTAAAATCTATTTATCACGTGGAGAATCTTCGTATTACAGAGTAAATGTGGACGGAATGCCCGGTTTTGATTTTGAAAATGTGGCTATACGAAAAAAAGACAGTATCTTAATTTTTGTTGAAATTGCTGCAAGTGAAGCTCTTCCCAATCCAGTTTATGAAGATGAAATCAATTTTGAAACCGATGCCGGAGTCCAACAAATTAAATTGATTTCTTATATTGAAAAAGCAAAATTTTACAATAAAGAATTATCTGATTCATATCAATTAATGGAATCAGACTGGTCAAACGACTATTCCCGGGTTATTTTCGGAACAGTCAATGCCGATAATCTGAATATTGCTGCCAATACTAAAGTTTATTTTCATAAAGATGCCAATTTATTTGTCAACGGATTTTTAAATGTTAACGGAAGTTTAGGAAATGAAGTGATTTTCAGAACCGACCGTATGGACGAACGTTCAGACAGTTTACCGAATATGTGGGGGAAAATCCGAATTAAATCTCCTAATAAAACAACTGCAAATTCTATCAATTACGCCATAATTCGAAGTGGAAATATTGGTTTGGAAGTCGATCATTCCAATTTGGAAATTTCAAATACTAAAATTCTAAACAACGAACAAATCGGTCTGTACGGAATAAATTCTACTTTAAGAGGAGTAAATTTAGTCATTAACAACAGTAATTTAGCGGCTTTGGCAATAGAAGGCGGTGATGTTCAATTTGTTCAATCGACTTTCGCTAACTATTTCAACATAGGCACTGGCGCAGGCGGAAATTATAGTTTATATCTATCGAATTTAGGCGAAGGAAACTCAAATATTCCTTTAACTCTGGCAAATTTTTACAATTGTATTTTTTATGGAAGAGCCTTAAATTCAATTATTTTGGACAAAGGTGAATCGATTTTCAATCATAATTTCAAAAATAATGTCATTCGTTTAGATTATCCGGATTTAGTAGAAGGAATTGATTTTTCAATCAATTTAATTGATGTTAACCCACTTTTTGTAAATCCCGGATTTGGAAAAAATAATTTACGCTTAAAAACCGGTTCTGCTGCCGAAGGTTTTGGTAGTGCCAATTATTCCAATTTATATGCTCCGGTTGATATTTTAGGAATTCCAAGAGTTACAGCTCCCACGCCCGGAGCTTACCATGTTTTGGTGAATACAGAAGAATAAAAAACAGATTTAAATCTTAATCTATAAATTTTTGTTTTAATTCGGGAGTAGGCAACCAACAGCTTTCTGATTTTCCAAACCATTTGTAACGGTTTTTAGCAATAAAATCATAACCAAAATCGCGAATAAACTTAGGAATCCAAAGTAAAAAAGAAGAGATTTTGTATATTCCTTTTAATTCTTTTCCAATTCGCAAAGCCGCATCAGATTTGAAATAACAATGATTTTCATCTATTAAAATCAATGATTTAAATTCTGTAGAATTCAGTTGATTTTTTTGTAAAAACTTCTGTCCAAAATCAGATTGAAGTGATGCGAATTGAAATTTATTTTGATCGTCATTTCGAATAATTCGCTGCACCGTTGAATTGCAAAGATTGCAAACACCATCAAAGAGAATTATTTTTGAAGTTTTCATACTGCAAAAATACTAAATTTGCAACGTACACTTTATTTAAATAAAACAGAATGTTTGATAATTTACTTTATATCCCGTTGATTACCGGTCCTATTTTTATGATTGCCGGATTCATTATGCTCAAATATCCACCAAAAAAAATCAATTATTTATACGGTTACCGAACTCGCTCTTCCATGAAATCACAGGAAAGATGGGATTTTGCACAAAATTATTCTTCCAAAGAACTCATCAATCTCGGTTTTTTTCTTACTTTAATGTCCTTCATCGGGAAATTTATTGAAGCGGATGAAAATACACAAATTACTGCCGGACTGATTTTAACAGTTTTAACTTGTATTGTACTTTTTGTCCGGGTAGAAAATGCGATTAAAGATAAATTTGGAAAAAATTAAATCTGTGAAAGTCAGAATTATAACTATAGGAGATGAAATTCTTTTTGGACAAATTATTGACTCCAATTCAGCTTATATTGCAAAATATTTAACCAAAATCGGCTTAGAAATTGAAGAAATTTTATCAATTCACGACAAGCATTCAAGTATCACCAACACTTTAAAACGCTTATTTTCAGAAACCGATATTTTCATTATAACCGGTGGTTTAGGACCAACTAAGGATGATGTAAGCAAACTTGCTCTTTCTGATTTCCTTGATTCAGAACTCACTATAAATGAAGAGGTTTTGACTGATTTAAAAAAGAGGTTTGCCAAAATAAATCGTCCGATGAACGATTTGAATCACAATCAAGCTTTAATTCCAAAAATTTCTATTCCGTTACCGAATCCACTCGGAACTGCACCCGGAATATGGACAGAATTCAACGGGAAAATTCTGATTAATTTACCCGGAGTTCCATTTGAAATGAAAAATTTAATCAAAACTGAAGTTCTTCCCCGATTACAGAAAAAATTAAATTTACCTTATGTAATTCATCATTTTTTATCGGTTTCTCATTTTCCTGAAAGCGATTTGTCGCTTCACATCAATGATTGGGAAGATAATTTACCTGAAAATATTCATTTAGCTTATCTACCGGAACGAGAAAAAATTAAACTTCGTTTGACTGCAATCGGAAAAAATAAAGATGAGCTTAAATCTCAGATTCAATCAGAAGTTCAAAAAGTTATTCCTTTATTAAAAAACCATTTAGATTCTTCCCATCAAGCCGCTACTGAGAAGATTTTAGGTAAAAGATTAAAAAAATCCGGATTGACTTTGTCCACCGCCGAAAGTTGTACCGGCGGGATGATTGCTCATTTACTCACTTCTGTTTCAGGAAGTTCTGCTTATTATAAAGGTTCCATCGTTTCTTATGCCACAGAAATCAAAGAAGATTTATTAAATGTTCCAAAAGAAATCATCGAAAAATATACGGTAGTGAGCAAAGAAGTTGCAATTGCAATGGCAAAAGGAGCTTGTGAGAAATTAAATACGGATATTGCTGTTTCAACAACCGGAGTTGCCGGTCCGAACAAAGGTGAAGACCAAAAGGAAGTCGGTTGGGTTTGGATTGCAGTCAGTAACGGCGTTGAAACTTCTACAAAATCCTATTTTTTGCCTTATTTGGAAAGAGATGATTTCATTTTGCATATTTCAAAATTAGCTTTACAATTTACCTTGGACTTCGTTCATTCCAGGTATTCTTAAATCCGTTTTCCTAAGTGTTTTTTCGGGATTATTTTTCATTTCCTTTTATGTTTTGTACATTTATTCCTTCAAAACAAAAAAACAATGAAAAATTTAAGATTAAGTTTAATGATTCTTGCATCGGGATTATTTATTCTCTCATGTGAGAAAAAGGAAGAGCCTGTAACTGAAATTGAAGAGAAAACAGTTGAGGTACAGGAAGAAGCGATTATTTTGGAATATGAAATTAGTCCAAAAAGTGACTCAGGTGTAAGTGGAAAGGTGAAATTCACTCAAAATGGTAATGAAGTTACCATGGAAGTAAATATGGCAGGACTTACTCCGGGCGAACACGGTATTCATATTCACGAATATGCAGATTGTTCATCTGATGATGGTACTTCTGCCGGTGGACATTGGAATCCTGCCGGAACTGACCACGGAAAATGGGGAAAAGAACATTTTCACATGGGGGACATCGGGAATCTTATTGCAGATGATGAAGGAAATGCCAACTTAGTTTTCACTACGGATCATTGGTGCTTAGGTTGTGATGATGATTCAAAAAACATTATAGGTCATTCCTTAATTGTTCATGCTGATGCAGATGATTACCACACTCAACCGACAGGAAATGCTGGTGGACGGATTGGCTGTGCAGAAATTAAATAAGTTTTAATTTATTAAGAAAACCGGATTTATTGTTACAAATAAGTCCGGTTTTTTATATACTATTATTTAGTACACGATAAAAATTATATTTTACCAATAAAACTTAAACAGCTTCAGAAAATCCTTAGATTTTTCTATTTTCGTAAAAATTTTCAAAAATGGCATTAATACGGGAATTAGGAGAGAAAAATCCTCAATTGGGAGAAAATTGTTTTTTAGCCGAAACAGCAACTCTAATTGGTGATGTAAGTATGGGAAATGATTGCAGTATTTGGTACAATGCAGTTTTACGAGGAGATGTTCATTTTATTAA
>JAVFAE010000153.1:0-4929 GCA_034002605.1 Weeksellaceae bacterium
AAAGCGAACAAGAAAAAGGAAGTGCTTTTTTCATAAAATTACCGGTAAAAAAAAAATAGAAAATGAACGATAAACAAAAACTTCTATTAGTTGAAGACGACCCAAGTTTTGGAGCTGTCTTAAAAGATTACCTCATCATGAATGATTTTGATGTGGTTCATGCCATTGACGGAGAAGACGGTTTAATGAAGTTTAAATCAGGTGATTATGACTTATGTGTTTTGGATGTAATGATGCCGAAAAAAGATGGATTTACTCTTGGGAAAGAAATCAAAGAAATTAAAAGTAACCAACCAATTATCTTTTTAACAGCAAAAAATATGCGGGAAGATGTATTGCAAGGTTACAAAATCGGGGCAGACGATTATATTTTGAAACCTTTTGATTCTGAGGTTTTATTGTACAAAATCAGAGCCGTTTTGCAAAGACATTCTTCTGAAGAAGAGAAATTTGAACAAGAAGAATTTCGAATCAGTAATTTTTATTTTAATGCAAAATTACGCCAATTGCAAATCGGAAAAACCTCCTATAAATTATCGCCAAAAGAAAGTGAATTACTTCGTTTACTGACTATTTACAAAAATGATTTAATGCCGCGCGATGTAGCTTTGACCCGAATTTGGCACGATGATAATTATTTCACATCTCGAAGTATGGACGTGTACATTGCGAAATTGAGAAAATATTTAAAAGACGATCCAAAAGTGGAAATTGTCAATATCCACGGAGAGGGCTTCCGTTTATTGGTTACGGATTAAACCAAAGAGTTATAAAAATATTATGTAAAATCCCTTTTTTGTACTTTGTGCCAAAAAGGGATTTTTTATAAACTTTGACTGATTAGAAATTTTTGTAAATTGTTCGATAAACAATACCTTTGAACATCAGAAATCTTTTTGATAAATGACAAAATATTTACTCTTTTTAATTTTTAGTTTAGGACTTTTAAATCTTCAAGCACAAGGGAGAATCGATACTTTGGATATTGAAAATTACCAAATTAAAAAATTAAAAATCGACCCGAAATTAGAAGAAATTTCTTCTTTGGTAATCTACAAAGAACATTATTGGGGAGTAAATGACAGTGGAGGAAAAGCCGAATTGTATAAAATTCATCCAAACACCGGAAAAATCGTCCAAACTGTACAAATTTCCAATGCAAAAAATGTTGATTGGGAAGAAATTACTTTCAGTGATGACTATGTTTTTATTGGAGATTTTGGAAATAATTTAGGGAACCGAAAAGATTTAAGTATTTATTATTTCCCAATTCAAAAATTAGACAATATTAATCGTGAATTTTCAGTAGAAGCAGAAAAAATAGAATTTTATTTTCCGGAACAAACTGAGTTTAACCCGGGCAACAAAAAAACAAACTTCGATTGTGAAGCCTTCTTTTTTTATAATGGATTATTACATTTATTTACCAAAGAATGGACAAATTTAGCGACAACCCGTTATACTTTAGAAGTTAAACCGGGAACACAAAAAGCAATTAAAAACGAAATATTTGAAACCAATTATTTGGTAAGCGGAGCCACGATTGATCCTCATCCGATTTCCAATACACACGGATTTTATTTGATAGGCTACACACCGGATGGATTTGCTTTGATTTCCGGATTTTCATTGTCAAAAAATGAAAAAAACCATCTATTTTCCGATAAAATAAACAAATTCAGTTTACCGCTTGGTTTTGTTGCAGAATTAGGGCAGACAGAAGGAATTGCCATAAAACCCGATCAACCCAATATTATTTGTTACAGTGCCGAAAAATTTAAATACAAAAATTTTTTGGCAGAGCAAAATATCCAGTGTATTCATTCTTTAGCTCAATAAATTTTGAAAAAAACAATCGAACATATTAAAGCACCGATTTCTCAAGAGATGAAACTTTTTGAAACGAAGTTTTATCAATCCATGAAAAGTAATGTGCCACTTTTGGATCGGATTACGCATTATATTGTTCGGCGAAAAGGAAAACAAATGCGGCCTATGTTTGTTTTTCTTACAGCAAAATTAACCGGTGAATTTCAAGAAAAAACCTATCGTGCTGCTGCTTTGATTGAATTAATTCATACTGCAACTTTGGTTCATGATGATGTGGTGGACGACAGCGATATGCGACGTGGTTTCTTTTCATTAAATGCTTTGTGGAAGAATAAAATTGCCGTTTTGGTGGGCGATTATTTATTATCCAAAACCTTGATTCTTTCAACCGAAAATGAAGATTTTGATTTGCTGAAAGTGGTTTCGGTGGCAATTCGGGAAATGTCGGAAGGTGAACTTTTACAAATTGAAAAAGCCCGCCGATTGGATATTACAGAAGAGGTTTATTTTGAGATTATCCGGCAAAAAACAGCCACTTTAATTGCTGCTTGTTGTGAATCGGGAGCGCGTTCAGTCGGAGCTTCTGATGAAATTTGTAAAAAAATGAATCATTTTGGAAATTTAGTGGGAATAGCATTTCAAATTAAAGATGATTTGTTTGATTACACCAGTTCTGATTTTATTGGGAAACCCGTAGGAATCGACATTAAAGAGCAAAAAATGACTCTTCCGCTGATTCATGTGCTCAATAAAGTGTCTGAAAAAGACCGGAAATGGTTGATTAATTCAGTTAAAAGACACAACAAAAATAAAAAAAGAGTAAGAGAAGTAATTCAGTTTGTGAAAGATAATGGAGGAATTGAATACACTCAAAAAATCATGCAGGAATACAGCACAAAAGCTTTGGCAATTTTGGAGGATTTTCCAAATAACGAGTACAGAGAAGCTTTGGAAACTATGGTAAATTATGTAATGGAACGTGAAAAATAATTTTCCTGTTTTCTGAAATACATCATTTTATTTTTCTAAAATCGTTAAATTAGCCTGATAAAATGAGAATATGCGTCAAAAAACGATTTTATTTCTTCTTATTGTCCTTTCTTTAGGATTTGGAAAGCTAAATTTTGCTCAAGAAAAATCGTTTTCTATTTCTTCTTATTCGCATTATGTGATGGATTCTTTGACTTCTGATGTTTTTGCGGGACGTGGTTATATTGATAATGGAATGAATCGGACGGCAGATTTTATTGCAAATGAATTCCAAAAAATGGGTTTAAAAAAAGTAGGAAATTCGTATTTTCAGGAATTTACCATGCCGATTAATGTAATTGAAAATGCAGAATTGACGCTAAACGGGAAAAAATTGAACTACGGAATTGATTTTATTGTTCATCCGGGTTCCAAAAGTCAAACGCACCAAACCAAAGAAATTTATACTTTTTCACCAACTGATTTTGAGGTTGCACTTTCTTCAGAAACGGCTCTGATTGAATTTATTGAGCGTGATATGCGTTTGCAAAACAATAAACATCTTGTTTTTCCGCCCCATACATTTGAAGTGGATTCACTTCGGATTTATTATAAAAACTGGCCATTTTTTTATCGACCCGATGAAAATGAAAATCGCTCTATTTTCTTTTTTACAGAAGAAAAACTGACTTCATTTTTATCTCAAGAGCCAAAAGAAATTTCAAAATTTTATATTCAGTCAAATCATTATAATAAAAATTTAAACCTTGATAATTACTTAATTGAAAGTAGGTTTTATCCTAATTTCAAAACTAAAAATGTAATTGCACAAATTGAAGGAGAAAACAAGGATTCTTTGATTGTTTTAACGGCACATTTTGATCATTTAGGAAAGGTAGGAACCACCATTTTTTATGGTGCAAGCGATAATGCAAGTGGAACTGCTTTTCTGTTGGAATTAGCTAAATATTACAGTCAGAACACACCAAAATATACCACAATTTTCATTGCTTTTGCAGCAGAAGAAGCGGGTTTAGTCGGTTCGGAATATTTTGCTGAACATCCTTTAATAGAACTATCCCGGATTAAGTTTCTATTAAATTTTGATATTATGGGAGCAGGCGAGGAGGGAATTCAGATTGTAAACAGTTCCATTTTTACTAAAGAATTTGAATTGTTGAAGCAAATTAATGCGAGTAAAAATTATACGCCTCAAATCAAAAAAAGGGGAGAAGCCTGTAATTCTGATCATTGTCCGTTTTACCAAAAAGGAGTTCCGTCTTTTTTCATTTATACTTTAGGCGGGCCGGGATATTATCACGATCCTTTGGATGATTTTTCAACGTTAAATTTCCATGGGTTTACTTCTTTACAAGCGTTGGTAATTGATTTTTTGGAGGTTTTATAAAAGTATAAATCTGAAAAAATTTAAAAAAGATTAAGAGCCTGTTTAAATTTATGTCGTAAGAATGTTTATAGCTTATTTTTGAGTGTTTGAGATTAAGAGGGAGAAACGTAGTTTCGGATAAGAAGGCAAATTTTTAAAGGATAGCAAAGCTATCGTTTCAAAATTTAACGAAGTTGTAACCAAAAAAAGGCATAAACAAATTATTAGATAATTTTTAAACAGGCTCTAAGTAAGGATAAAATTATTGAAATAGAACAGAAAAGAAGTATTCTTCCTACTTTCTTTTCATCAAAGGCACTGTACTACAAGCTTCACCAAACATCAACGATTGAACAAATGGAGAGATTTTTTCAATCAATTGTACATAAGCCGCTTCCGGAATTTGTCGTTTACTACAACCTTTAATCATCACTTTTTTATTTTCATACAGCTGAATATCCAAATTTGCTATCACATCCTGAAAAATACTCACCTCTAATTCTTTTAAATTTCCTTTTGTGATTTTTTTAGCAAAAGGAGTCAAATAAGTCGCAACCAACAAATAAGCCCAAGCCGGAACAATAGTGTCCACCGAGCAATCTATTGCTACGTAAGCATTTCGGTAGTATTCCCAATCGTGTTTTTTCAAATCTTCTCTGAATTCTTTCTCTTTCAAAATCAGCTCTTGAAATAAAAATCCTTTTAAATCAAACTGAATTCTTCTTCCTTCCGGATAAAAATCC
>JAVFAE010000154.1:0-4911 GCA_034002605.1 Weeksellaceae bacterium
GCACAAATAACTGAATTTTCTTTTCAGAATCAAATACTAAAGCAATATATTGTCCAAAAGTGGGAGATATTTCTCGAACATCAACTGCTACATCTAATATTTTCCCACTGAGAACCCGGACTAATTTTGATTGTCCAAAGTCGCCCGTTTGAATATGCAAACCTCTGATTACACCATATTTGGATTTTGATTCGTTGTCCTGAACAAAATGAATTTTCTGTCCGGTTTGTTTTAAAAATTCTACATATTTATAACTTTCAAAAAAATAACCTCTTTCATCAGAAAAAACTGTTGGCTCAATCAGATAGCATCCTTTTAAAATTGTTTCTGTAAATTTCATTTAAAAAATTTGTTCAAAAGATATAAAAAAAGCCGTTAAAAACGGCTTTTCATAAATATTTTATTTTTACTTAATTCCTAAATCTTTTTTCACATCAGCTGTAATATCTATTCCGTTAGAATAAAGTAACATAGATTTTTCAATCACATATTTCAATCCTTTTTCGGCTGCTACTTTATTGATTGAGTTTTGAACTTTTTGTTCAATCGGACGCATTAAACTGTCTTCTTTTTCTTGTAATTCTTTAGCTGCTGCTTGTTGGTAATTTACCAAGGCTTGTTGGTTATTGATGTACTCTTGTCTTTTTGCTTCCAATTCTGGCATCATAGCTTGAATTTCAGCTTCATTTTTTGTTTGTTGTATGGTTTGAAAATAATTTTCAATTTCTTGTAATTCATTTTGTTTTTGCTGAATGGCTGTTTGATGTTTTTCTACCAAAGCATCTAAAGTGGTGTCAGCTGCTTTCTTATCCGAATAGTTATTCAACACTTCTTGCACATCAACTACACCAAAATCTTGAGCAGAAAGAGTGACACTACCTATTAATAAAAAGGCAAATACAGTTAAAAATTTTAAATTTTTCATTTTTGTGTTTATTTAATTATATGATTATTTTTTTGGGAGTACTTTAGAACCAGTTCCTGCTTTTTGATTGACATCAGCACCTCTTTTTGGAGTTGAATTTGGTTTTGCATTAGTTTTTCCTTTTGTATTTCCACTCGGTTTTGAAGAAGTGTTTTCTTTCTTTGGTTGAGTTGACGAAGAAGTATTTTTCCCATCCAAAGCATTTGGATCAAGGGTTAATAATACTTCCCGACTAATGTCAAATTTTGGGTCGGTATAAACCATAATTAAATCACTTCCTTTGTCAAATATAAAAGAGTAATTTCTTTTTTCGGCTACTTGTTTTACGGCAATCCAAATTTGATCTTGAATAGGTTTTACCAACATTTTTCTCATACGTACTAAATCACCATCTTGCCCGTATCGCTGTTCTTGAAGTTCTTTTATTGCTTTATATTCTTCATCAATTTCAGCTTGTTCTTTTTCGATTTGATCATCAGTCAACAATACTTTTTCATTCAAGAAATCAGCTCGTCTTTTTTCTAAATTTTCATGTCGGGTTTGAATTTCTTGATTCCACTGCTGAGTTTGATTTTGCAATGTTCTTTGGGCTTGATTGTATTGAGATAAATTTTGTAAAATATAATCGGTATCTACATAGCCAAATCGTTGTGCGTTAAGCGAAAGGCTTAATCCAAGAAATAGGAAAGTTAGCAATACGTTTTTCATAATCTGTTGTTATATCGAAAATTATGCCATAAAAAATTTGGGCAAAATTACACTTTTTAAAATTGTTGTCCAAGAATAAAATGGGTTTGCCATCCGGAAGGTTCTGTTCCGTATAAATTCGAATCAAATCCATAACCAAAATCAAATCCTAACATTCCAAAAGCAGCCATGAATATACGTACTCCTACTCCTGCTGAACGCTTTAATTCAAAGGGTTTGTATTCTCTTCTGTCTGACCAAGTATTTCCTCCTTCCAAGAAAGTTAAGCCAAATATTTTGGCTTGTTGTCCCATTGTAATCGGATAGCGTAATTCAAAGGTAAATTTATTGTAAATACTCCCTCCTCCGGTAGGCGTTATTTCATCTCTTCCTCCTCCGGTAGAAGTTGATTCGTCATACCCTCTTAACGGAATAATTTCACGTCCGTCGAAACGATTTCCCATCATTCCGGTTCCTCCTAAATAAAATCTTTGAAAAGGAATATTGCCTGTACGAGTATTGTAAGATCCTAAGAAGCCAAATTCTCCACCTACTTTTACTACTAATTTACCTATTAATTCTTTGTACCAATAAGAACGGACTTTCACTTTATAATATTCCAACCATTTTATTTTTTCTGCATCGGTTAATTTTGAATAATCTTTTCCGTTCAGCATAGAATACGGTGGTGTCATTGTCAATGAAACACTCATTTCTGACCCGCTATTTGGGAAAACCGGATCCGGTCCGGAAGAGTTCCGTGTAAGCCCAATGGTGTAACTGAAATCATTAGCCGTTCCGTTGTCGTAACGTAAACTTCCTACTTGTACCGGATAATTATCAAATTTATATAATTGATAAGAAACTGTATGTGACAATCGGAACCAGTCGTCCGGCCAAGTTAATAATTTATTTAATCCAGCACTTGCTCCGATAATACTCATTCCTCCTTCTTGGCGATATACGTCTGTATAAGTATATTTTGAATAATAAATAGATGTTGATAATGCAGTAGGTCTTCTTCCACCAATCCAAGGTTCTACAAATGAAAAACTATAGTTTTGGTAACCTCGACCACCTTGTGCACGCAAGGACAATGATTGTCCATCTCCCATCGGAACCGGTCGCCAAGCTCCCTTTTTAAATATATTCCGAATAGAAAAATTCCCAAAAGATAATCCTAACGTTCCTAAAAAAGTTCCAGCACCATAACCGGCTTGTAATTCTACCTGACTGGAATGCTTGTGTACTAATTCCCAATTTAAGTCAACTGTATTGGTTTCCGGATTAGGTTGTACATCCGGATTAATTTGGGTGGGTTCAAAATAACCTAAATTAGCCAATTCAAAATAAGTTCTCTTGATTTCAGATTTTGAAAATAAATCACCGGGTTGTGTTCGCAATTCACGAGCAATAACATGGTCATAAGTTACATCATTTCCACTAAAAGTTACCCGGTTAAAGGTTGCAGGTTCTCCTTCAATGATTTTAATTTCCAAATCAATGGTGTCGTTTTTTACATTTTTTTCAATTGGAATTACATTGGAAAACAAGTACCCTCTATCCATATAAAGCGTTTGAATATCATCATCTTTTTCAGAACCGCTTACTTTTTTGTTGATACCTACTGCATCGTAACGGTCTCCCTTTTGATAAGCAAAAACTCTTTCTAAGATTTCAGTGGAATAAACTGAATTTCCGGTAAATGTAACATTTCCTAAATAGTAAGGTTTTCCTTCTTCGATAGCAATTTTTATTGACAAATTCCCTGATTTATCGACTATTACAGTGTCGGAAATAATTTTCGCATCACGATAACCGATTGATTTATATTCTTCGATGATTTTTTGTAAGTCTTCTTTGTATTTAGAAGGGATATATTTGGATGATTTAAGGAAATTCAATGATCTTTTTCTAGTGTTTTTCATTGCTTTACGTCGAAGTTGCCCATCGCGTAATTCATTATTTCCTGTGAATTCAATATTTTTTATTTTTACCCGATTACCTTTTTCAACGTTGACAACCAAATCTATTTTAGTTGGATCCTCCTGAGAAGCTCTTTCAATGAAATCTACTTTTGCATTTGGATAACCTTTTTCCATAAAATGATTTTTAATGGAATTTTTGATTTGGTTTTTTAAATTACTTGTGATTTTTATACCGGGATTCAGACTAAATTCTTTTGTAAAATCTTCTTTTTTCCCTTTTTTCAATCCATTAAATTCTACTTTTGACATTTCTGGAAGTCCTATCAAATGCAATCGTAAATAAATTCTATCTCCTTCTACTTTTACAGCGTATAAATCTATATTTGAAAACAAATTGGAATTCCAAAGTTTTTTCAATCCATTGTTAATTTTTGCTCCGGGAATATCAATTTTTTCTCCTAAACGCAATCCCGTAAAACGCATAATCTGATTTTTGGTGTAATTAGTGTCGCCACTTATTTCCAAATCAGCTATCATATAAGTCTGTGGATTTGCATATCCTGCTTGTGAAATGTTTCCTTGAACAGATAGGGAATCGGTTTGAGCAAATACTCCTCCGCCACACATCCATACCATTAGTATAATCAAACTCCTTATGTTCATTCTATTTTGTATATCTATTTATTATGATTTGATTTGCTCTCCCGTTTTACCATATCTTCTTTCTCTTGAAGAATAAATTTGAATTGCTTTTAAAAAATCTTCTTTTCTAAAATCCGGCCAAAGTACGTCAGTAAAATATAATTCTGCATAAGCAATTTGCCAAAGCAGGAAATTACTGATTCTCTGTTCTCCACTTGTTCGAATCAGCAAATCTACGTTAGGAATATCTTTTGTATATAAATTTTCCTCGATTTTTTTATGATTTATATCTTTTGCCTCCAAAGAACCTCTTTGTACTTCTTCTGCCAACAATTGGCAAGCTCTTACAATTTCTGCTTGCGAACCGTAATTTAAAGCAACAATTAAAGTTGCCCCGATATTATTTCTTGTTAATTCTATCGCTTTATTCAAAGGTTTAAGTACAGATGTTGGTAATTGGTTTAAGTCTCCGATTACTTTTAAACGTATTTCCTTTTCATGAAGTTCTTTTATTTCAGACTGAATAGTTTGACTCAATAATTTCATTAGAAAATCCACTTCCATTTTGGGGCGGTTCCAGTTTTCTGTTGAAAAAGCAAATAACGTTAAGTATGGAATTTTTAAATCACCACAAACTTCAATGGCAGTTCGCACAGATTCTATTCCGTTTTGATGTCCCACCGTACGGGCAAATCCTCTTTCTTTTGCCCAACGTCCGGTGCCGTCCAG
>JAVFAE010000155.1:0-4824 GCA_034002605.1 Weeksellaceae bacterium
GTTCAATTTCTTTTATAAAAGTGGTATTGTTTTCTTTTAGATTTCTTTCAAAATCCACATGCACAATTGCTACTTCTAAATTCCAATTTTTTCTGGCAGCATACATTTTCATTGTGATAGCTGTACAAGCAGCAAGAGCTGCCGATAATAATTCTCCCGGATTAGGGCCTAAATCTTTTCCTTCTGCTTCAATCGGTTCATCCACAATAAAATTATGATTATCCGTACGAATTGCCGTTCTGTATTTTTCAGATTTTATAGAAGCACTTGCTTTATTACCCATCTCAATTTTATATTTAGATTAAAAGCCCAAGTTAAATGAATTGATTCAAAAAAACAAAATGAAAACGACAATTTGTCAGCAAACAATCAACTGGTATTTTTTTTGACTAACAGCCATTAAAAATTTGAATGCTATGACAAAAGGAAACATTAATGTATCGGTGGAGAATATTTTTCCACTTATCAAGAAATTTTTATACAGTGATCATGAAATATTTTTAAGAGAATTAATATCCAACGCAACGGATGCTACATTAAAATTAAAGCATTTGACTCAACTCGGTGAAGCCACAACAGAATATGGAAATCCGGTGATTGAAGTGAAAGTTAATAAAGAAAATAAAACATTACATATCATCGATCAAGGAATTGGGATGACAGCTGAAGAAGTTGAAAAATATATTAATCAGGTTGCTTTTTCAGGTGCAGAAGAATTTTTGGAGAAATACAAAGATTCAGCAAAAGATACCGGAATTATCGGTCATTTTGGCTTAGGATTTTATTCTGCTTTTATGGTAGCCGATAAAGTAGAAATCATTACAAAATCCTATAAAGATGAAGTTGCAGTAAGGTGGACTTGTGATGGAAGCCCGGAATTTACTTTGGAGGAAACGGATAAATCGGAAAGAGGAACTGAAATTATTTTGCATATTACAGAGGATTCTAAAGAATTTTTAGATGAATTCAAAATTCGTGAATTATTGCTGAAGTACAATAAATTCATGCCAATTCCGATTCAGTTTGGAACAAAAAAAGAAACTTTACCTTTACCGGAAGATGCAGCAGAGGATGCAAATCCAGAAATAATAGAGGTTCCGGATATTATCAATAATCCGAATCCGGCTTGGACAAAAACACCAACGGAATTAAAAAAAGAAGATTACATGAACTTTTATCATGAAATCTATCCCATGCAGTTTGAAGAACCTTTGTTTTGGATTCATTTGAATGTGGATTACCCATTTAATTTAACCGGCGTTTTATTTTTCCCAAAATTAGGAAACAATATAAATATTGATAAAGATAAAATACAACTCTATCAAAATCAGGTTTTTGTAACTGATGAAGTAAAAGGAATTGTTCCTGATTTTTTAATGTTGCTTCGTGGCGTCATAGATTCTCCCGATATTCCCTTGAACGTTTCTCGTTCTTATTTACAAGCCGATGGAGCAGTGAAAAAAATCTCACAATATATTACCCGTAAAGTAGCCGATAAAATGAATTCTTTGTTGAAAGAAGATCGTGAAGAGTTTGAGAAAAAATGGAATGATATTAAAGTTGTTTTAGAATATGGAGTTGTTTCTGAAGAAAAATTTGCAGAGAAATCAGAAAAATTCATGTTATTTCCAACGGTAGATGGAAATTATTTTACTTGGGAAGAGCTAAATGAGAAAATTAAGAATAACCAGACAGATAAAGATGGGAATTTAGTAATTCTTTATGCGACAGACCAAGATAGTCAAGATGCTTATATTCAATCTGCAAAAGAAAAAGGATACGAAATTTTGTTATTGGATTCGCCAATTGCTTCTCATTTCATTCAAAAATTAGAAACAACCAAAGAAAAAACATCTTTTGTTCGAGTTGACGCTGACCATATCAATAATTTGATTAAAAAGGATGAAGTTATCATTTCCCGATTATCAGATGAAGAAAAAGAAAACCTAAAAACTTCAATAGAAAATACAGTTGATAAACAAAAATATACCATTCAATTGGAAGATTTAGGCATGGCGGATGCACCTTTTGTGATAACTCAGCCGGAATTTATGCGAAGAATGAAAGAAATGCAACAGATGGGTGGAGCTATGTTTGGAATGGGTAATTTCCCGGAAATGTATAATTTGGTAGTTAATTCAAATAGTGAATTGGCAACTGAAATTTTAAATAAATCAGAAGAAGAAAAACCGGCATTAATTAATCAAGCTTTAGATTTGGCTAAACTTTCCCAAAATTTATTGAAAGGAAAAGACCTAACCGACTTCATCAAACGAAGTTTTGAGAGGCTGAAATAAAAATTAAGAAAATCCATAAAAAAACACTTCTGAACTGTGAAAACAGCAACAGAAGTGTTTTTTCATTGTGCTAAAATAAAACACTTTCCAAAGAAAAAAGGCAAGCTTACTACATCACACCGCTACGACCGGATACCCTTGCTGTGTTCCCACCCTGGGGGATTGACCAGGAGCTGGTTGTGTAGGACTTGCCTCGTGCAAAGGTACATATTTTTTAGAGTTACCAAAACACAAATCAAGAACCGGGCTATGAAAAATATCAGTCTCATGGAATTTTATCTTTTTTTGATTGTTTTCTTTTACCTTTGCTTTATGTCTCGATATATTTATTATGCTATATTATCCGGAGTATTACTTGCATTAGCATGGCCTTCTCACGGATTTCCTTTATTATTATTTTTTGGTTTTGTTCCTTTATTATTCATCGAAAATAAAATTTCACAATTAGACACAGTCAAACGAAAAGGATGGATGATTTTTGGTTTGAGTTATTTGGCTTTTTTGATTTGGAATGCCATTGGAATTTGGTGGCTGCATTATGCTCAAGAAGTAAATTCACAGGGTGAATTACAAAATTCTTGGGTTTCTTATCTTTTTCCGGTATTTGCCAATGCACTTTTGATGAGCATTGTTTTTCAATCTTATCATTGGGTACGTTCTAAATCGGGTAATATTTATGGAACTCTTTATTTGCCGGCTATTTGGATGACATTTGAGAAATTTCATTTAGATTGGGAAATGACCTGGCCTTGGTTTAATTTGGGAAATGGTTTTGCAAGTTTTCCTAAATGGATTCAATGGTACGAATATACCGGAGCTTTTGGCGGAACTCTGTGGGTCATGCTTGGAAATATGATTGTTTTCTATTATTTGTATGGTTATTTAAATACAAAAGAAAAAAAATTACGAACAAAATTAATCACATATACGTTGCTTTGGATAGGAATTCCAATTGGGATTTCTTATATGATTTACTTTTCCTATCAAGAAAAAGGAGAAGAAATTACGGCCATGGTTCTTCAGCCGGATTTGAATCCTTATACCGAAAAATACACAAAAGAACCGATTGAAATTGTAAATGATTTGATTCAAATTACCAAAAAAAACTGGACAGCTGAAGTTCAGTTTGTTGTAGCACCTGAAACTGCATTTCCGGGAGCAGGACCGGGTTTAAATGTAGATGACTTGGAGAATGATTACTTAATTCAGGCACTGCGACGGAATTTCCAGGACTATCCCGATTTAACTTTTGTTTCCGGTGTGGAATTGATGCGTTTTTATCCGTATGAAAAATTAGCACCTAAAACTGCTTCTCGTTATGGAAGAACAGATGTTTGGTACGATGTAATGAATTCTGCCGTACAAATGAATTCACAAGATTCCATTCAATATTACCATAAATCAAAATTAGTGGTTGGAGTAGAGCATTTCCCGTATATGACAGTTCTAAAACCGATTTTGGGTGATATAATGCTGAATTTTGGTGGAACAGTCCGAACGCATTTGACTCAAAACTACCGAACTGTTTTTGAAAATTCATTTAATAAAGCCAAAATAGCACCTATTATTTGTTACGAATCCATTTATGGTGAATTTGTAACCGGTTATGTAAAAAATGGAGCCAATGTCTTATTCATTATGACAAATGACTCTTGGTGGGGAAATTCCGATGGACATAGAGAATTATTACTTTATGGAAATATTCGGGCAATTGAAACAAGACGAGCTATTGTTCGGTCGGCAAATTCAGGAATTTCTGCATTCATTAATCAAAAAGGAGAAATAACGACTTCTTTGGCGTATGAAGAAAATGGTGCTTTAGTTGGAAAAGCCCGATTGAATGAAGAATTGACTTTTTATGTACAACACGGTGATTATTTAATGCGGATTGCTTTAGTAATTGTAGGAATTTTACTTGGTTATACGGTCTCTTGGTACATTTTAAATCGTTTGAAAAACCGAAAAAAAAAATAATTAAAATATAGTTGTTTTTCTGAAAAGAAAATACATATCTTTGCAGTCCGAAAAAAACACGAACAAATGTCAAAAATTTGTCAAATCACAGGTAAAAAAAGATTGGTTGGGAACAGTGTCTCTCACTCCAACATTAAAACGAAACGTACTTTTGACGTGAACTTATTTAAAAAGAAATTCTTTATGCCGGAAACAGGCGAATGGATTACTTTAAAAGTATCAGCTCGCGGCTTAAAAACAATCAATAAATTGGGTGTTGAAGAAGCTGTTAGACGCGCACGTAAAAAAGGATTAATAGCATAATACATTCATCATGGCAAAAAAAGGAAACAGAATTCAAGTAATTTTGGAGTGCACAGAGCACAAAGAAAGTGGTATGCCGGGAATGTCTCGTTACATCACGACCAAAAACAAAAAAAACACACCGGACAGAATTGAATTGAAAAAATTCAATCCTGTGTTGAAACGTTATACCGTACATAAAGAAATTAAATAAAAATAGTAAACCATGGCAAAGAAAACCGTAGCAACCTTACAAACAGGTGCATCTAAG
>JAVFAE010000156.1:0-4809 GCA_034002605.1 Weeksellaceae bacterium
GTTGGATTTTGGGGAATTTTCTATTTTACAAGCATCATTCCTTTTTGGTTAACCGGCTGGTGTCGGATGAAAGCAAAAGAAAGAAAAGGAAAGTTAGTTTTAGAAACTCGTCCTACTCTTCCGGAACAAGAAGGTGTTACTCTTATTTACAGTAAAAATTAATTTGAATTAAAATATAAAAAACACCTGAAAAGGTACAAAGCCGGATAATTTTCCGGCTTATTTTATTTTATAAATTTAAATTTTAGAATAATTCTGTTTTTTATAAAAACCTAAGTACAAATAAAAGAATAACTATGTTATTGAATTGGAGCTTCGACTATGTACAAAAATTTATTTTTTACTTTATGCTCAATTTTATCCAACACTTTTCCTCCTCTTTTTTCAAAAAACTTTAACCCATTTGGATCTAAAACCAAAGTTATTTTTTTAACATTATGCTGTTGTAAAAATTTCTTTAAATACGAAAACATAGCAGAACCGTAACCTTTTCGCATATAAGGTGTATCCACCCAATATTGAGCAATTCGGGTTATGGGTTGAATTTCTTCCAAAGCAAAAAAACCTACAATTTCATCTTCTAAAGTTGCTTTTATAACCGTATGATTTTTCAAAAAATCTTCCGTAATAGTCAAACTTTGCTTCCATAGTTCCATGGATTCCTTGGAGTAACCCCAATGGCGTTTTGAACGTTTTGCTAAAGCACTCAAATCCTCCGTGTCTTCCACTGATGCTGGTACATAAACCATTTCTTCCGGTGGTAATTTAGAATAATTCATAGGATAAACTTTTAAATGAAATTAAACTCTCGTAATTTCACAAAATTAATCAATTTAAATGAAAAAGTCAATAGACAAAATCATCAAATTTTATATTTCTCAACTGATTAAAGTCAGAGTTAAATTCTTCCTTTACATGATTTTGGTCACAAAAGACCTTAATGGGTTTTATTAACTTTGTTCAACTTATGCAGAAAAAACGTTTGATAACAAGCATCGGATTAATTTTCATTTTACTTTTCGGTATTTTGAAAAATTCTATGCTACTTGGGTTTTATCTGTTGGATAATTCAAACTTTACAGAGATTTTTTGTGAGAATAAAGAAAAACCCGAACTGCATTGTAACGGAAAATGTGAATTGTCAAAACTTGCTAAAGAATCTGAAAATCAAAACAAACATTCACTCATTCAAATCACACAAGACGAACTTATTATTTATTTCAATTCTGATTTTAAAGCTGATTTTCCTTTGGATTCATCCAAAAAAATAGTACACCAATTCTTTTATTTAAATCATTACAGTTACGACTTTTCACAACTTATCAATCACCCTCCTGCTTTAGTTTAATGTTTTTTCGTTAAGCAGAATTTTTTTTAAACTGCTTTATTTCTAAAAATCAATAACATTAAACACTATTTAACATGAAATTATTAAAATATGCCCTTTTTGCATGGGCTTCACTTTTGTTTATCAATTGCTCTGACGATGATTCCAAACAAGAAAACAATTCACCTGAAAATGAAACTTCCGATTTAATTTTAGTCAAAACATTTTCAAATGAACACCATACTTTGGCTTTATATACACAAAATGGCCAACTTACAGAAGGTTATAATTCTATATTTATTCAACTTAAAGACCAACAAAATCAATTTCTAAATCCAAGTAATTTAAGTTGGATGCCTATGATGCAGATGGAAAACATGCATCATTCTGCTCCCCATTCTCCCATCAAAAAAGTGGAAGGAAAACAAACGCTATATGAAGGATATATTGTATTTCAAATGGCAGGAAACAGTATGGAATACTGGAATTTACAATTGAATTATACCATAGACGGACTTGACTATGAAATGAATGAAAATATTGATGTAAAACCAACTTCAAAACGAAATGTTGTTGTTTTTTCGGGAACTGACAATGTAAAATACATCATTGCACTAAAAGAGCCAACTCAACCTAAAGTAGCTGTAAACGACATGGTGGCAGGTGTTTTTAAAATGGAATCCATGATGAATTTTCCGGTTGTCAATAATTACAAAATAAAAATCGACCCGAGAATGCCGGGAATGGGAAATCATGGTTCGCCTAATAATGTAGATTTACAACAAGCACAAGATTCTTTTTACCATGGAAAACTCAGTTTAACCATGAGTGGTTTTTGGAAAATTAATCTGATTTTGGAAAACCAAAACGGAGAAGTTTTAAAAGGCGAAGAAGTCAATGAATCCAACGAAAGTAGTAGTATTTTCTTTGAAATTGAATTCTAAATTTTATCCATTTATAAAAAATTTAGTGTGAAATCATCTTATTTTCCTCTGATTTTCATTGTGTTTGCTATTTTTAGTCAAGCACAGGAATTCCCGTCGGACAGTTTAATTTCTATGGAAGAAATCATTATCATTTCTAAAACTCCAAATCTTAACACCCAAGAAATAAAATCCTTAGGTTCGATTGACAATCATTTAGAAAATGCTTCTACTATAAATATGATTAAAAGAGGTGCGTACGCTTGGGAGCCGATGTTACAAGGAATGTCCACCGAAAGAAGCGTTATTACCTTAGACGGAATGCGAATTTTCAGTGCATGTACCGACAAAATGGATCCGGTAACTTCTTATATTGAAGTTTCCAATTTTTCAAAAGTCAAAATTTTGACCGGTCAATCCGGAGCAGAACATGGTGGAACAATTGCGGGAAGCATTGATTTAATCCGGAAAAGAGCCGGATTTTCTGAGAGAAAATGGAGAAAATCAATTTTTAGTGGCTACGAAAGTAATAATCAACAAAAAATAATAGGAACGGACTGGGCATTTTCCAGTCCGGCCTTTTTTACAAATTTTGATTTTACTTATCGAAACGCTGAAAATTACAAAGCCGGAAAAGGAACTGAAATTCCTTTTTCACAATTCACTAAATACAATTTTTCGGTTATTTCCGGATTGAAATTAGCCGAAAATCAACAATTGGAAGCTTCTTTTATTTTCGATAAAGCTACTGATGTAGGTTATCCGGCACTGCCCATGGATGTTTCTTTAGCTCAAGCAATTATCGCTTCTTTCCAATACAAATATTTTGATTTAACTGAAAATTTTCACACTTGGGAAACCAAAATTTATTATAACACCATTGAACATAAAATGGACGACAGTCAACGTCCGGATGTTCCAATTCGAATGGATATGCCGGGTTGGAGTAAAACTTTTGGTTATTATTCCAAATTATCCGGGAATTTTAATCAACACAAAATAAATGCAACACTTTCCGGATATTTCAATAATTCATTGGCAGAAATGACCATGTTTTCTAATAATCCCAATGAAAATGATATGTTTATGCTGACTTGGCCGGATATAAATACTGTGTACAACGGTTTGTTTTTAGAAGATAAAATAATTTTTTCATCCCATTTTAATCTGATTTTTTCCACCGGAATCGGTTGGCAGAATACGAATATAAAAAATGAAATGGGACGGGAAAGTTTACGGATTTTCTATCCTGATTTAGAGGATTCTCAACAACGAATTTTGAAAAACATCAATTCTCAAGCGCAATTCCATCATTTAAATTGGAATTTCACTGCCGGAATTGGCTATGGTGAACGTTCACCTTCAGTTTCAGAAGCTTATGGTTTTTATCTTTTCAATAGCTCTGATGCTTACGATTATGTGGGAAATCCCTTTTTAAAAAATGAAAAATCGCTTGATTTTTCTTTATCAAGCCAATTTAAATCTTCAGATTTTAAAATTTTATGGCAAGGGAATTATTATCGGATTTTTGATTATATCGTAGGTAAAACTCAGGGAAATTTATTGCCAATGACCATTGGAAGTAATGGAGTTAAAATTTATGAATCTTTAAATTATGCTTCAATTTTTACTACTTTTTTAGAAACAGAATATAAAGTTTCTTCATGGACTTTTACCGGAAAATTATCGTATCGATATGGAAATGATGAATTTAAGAATCCCCTTCCCTTGATTCAACCTTTTAATTATCAATTAGGAATCATGTATTCAAAACGAAATTTTTCTACCGAAATCCGAACTGAAGGAAGCTCTAAATATTCTCGAATTAACAAAGATTATGGTGAAATTCCTAAAAAAGAATATACTTTACTTCATTGGACTTTAAATAAAACTTTTGAATTTGAAAATCAAAAATTACATTTGAATGTAGGAGTAGAAAATATTTTTGATAAAAATTATTCTACTTTTTCTGATTGGAATACCCTTCCAAGAATGGGGAGAAATCTGTTTGTTAATTTGGTTTTTGATTGGTAATTTTATTTAGAAAATCACTTAATTATCATTCCAAACCTTCTATTTTATTCATCAATTCAAAACACAATTCATCAATTTTTCCGGTTTTAGGATGAAATCCGGAAAGATTGGAAAGAATAATAACTCCCGATTTATTTTCCGGATTTACAAGCATCGAAGACGAATAACCACCCGTTCCACCATTGTGCCAAATCCGGTTTTTATTTTTCGGAGATTGCAACAAATGCCAACCTAAACCGATTTTCATATTCTCACTACTCTCAAAAGTAGGTTTTCTTGTCAAAGCAAGTTCTTTATTTTTAGAGTCAAATTGTGCAATTGCAAATTTCGTTAAATCTTCGGTTGTCGATAAAATCCCACCAGCTCCAAACAACACATCCCAATCCCAATTAGAAGTAATTTCACCCTTTATATTTTGTCCTTTCACAAGTTTTTTGCTCAGATTTTGAGGACTTGTAAACGAATTTTTCATCCCGTATTTATCAAAAATTCTTTTCTGAACTAATTCCTGAAAACTTGTTTTCT
>JAVFAE010000157.1:0-4787 GCA_034002605.1 Weeksellaceae bacterium
TTCGGTGCATTTGGACAAATATGATATCGATGTAGAACTGACTGCTTCAACTCGAGTTGGTTTTCATAAATATACATTCAATCGAGCAGGAGAGGCCAATATCATTTTGGATTTGAAACATCGGGATGAACTGCTTAACGGTGAAATTAAAATCATTGATGATAAAACCATTGAAGTTTACAGAAGAAGTGAAGCATGGGCGACCAATCAGCAAATTTGGGCAAGAATTGAGTTTAGTCAACCGATGAGTTTTAAACCTTTTTTTGAAAAAATTAAATTTGGTGGTTCTGCTAGTTTTGAGACCAATCGCAATACAATGGATACTGGTGTAATTATTTCCAAAAAAGTCAAATCAGGCGAAGAATTATTGGTCAAAGTCTCACTTTCCTTTACCGGATTTGAAGGTGCTGAATTAAATTCAACCGAAATTCCACATTGGGATTTTGCAAAAGTAAAATCAGAGGCAGGAAAAGCTTGGGACAAACAATTGTCTAAAATCGAAGTCAAATCAAATGACAAAGAAAAATTAATTGTGTTTTATTCGGCACTTTATCACACTATGATTCAACCCAATATCGCCCAAGATTTAGATGGGAAATATATGGGAAGAGATTTCAAAGTACATGAATCTCAAGGTTTTGACTATTATACCGTTTTCTCACTTTGGGACACTTTCAGAGCGGCACATCCGCTTTACACCTTGATTGAGAAGAAAAGAACCGTCGATTTTATCAATACTTTCATTACTCAATATGAACAAGGCGGTCGTTTGCCGGTTTGGGAATTGGCTTCCAACGAAACCGATTGTATGATTGGTTATCATTCGGTTTCCGTGATTGCCGATGCCATGGTGAAAGGATTTGAAGGTTTTGATTATGAAAAAGCATTTGAAGCTGCCAAATACAGTGCGATGCTCGACCATTTAGGTTTGAAAGCTTATAAGAAAAACGGATTTATTTCAATTGATGACGAACATGAAAGCGTTTCCAAAACTTTGGAATATGCCTATGACGATTGGTGCATTGCGCAAATGGCTTTAATTTTAAACAAAAAAGAGGATTATGACTATTTTATGCAACGTTCACAATATTGGAAAAATCTATTTGACCCGGAAACCCATTTGATGCGTCCGAAAAAGAATGGTGCTTGGTTGACTAATTTCGATGGACGAGAGGTGAACAACCACTTTACAGAAGGGAACTCTTGGCAATATTCGTTCTTTGTGCCTCACGATGTACAAGGCTTGATTACCTATCATGGTGGTGCGAGAAATTTTGAAGCCAAATTAGACGAAATGTTCAGTTTGCCATCAGAAACCACAGGTCGTAATCAGGTAGATATTACCGGACTGATTGGTCAATATGCCCATGGAAATGAACCGAGCCATCATGTGGCGTTTTTGTACAATTACATTGGCAAACCTGAAAAAACTCAAGCTTTAGTTCATCAAATTTTGGATGAATTTTACACCAACACACCTGACGGCTTAATTGGGAATGAGGACTGCGGACAGATGAGTGCTTGGTTCGTTTTGGCATCGATGGGCATTTATTCGGTAGCACCGGGAGAATTGGGTTGGCAAACCGTTGAGCCTTATTTCGATGAAATTAAAATCAATTATGAAGATGGCACTTCTCAAATCATCACCAAAAAAACAGCTCAATCTGATTTGGCAAAATTAGGTTTTGAAAATCAGAATAAATTGGTTCAGAAAGAGTTCAAATCCATCGTAACCGTTCCTTATTTTGAATTTGAAAATCGCTCGTTTACAGAACAAATGATGGTGGAAATCAAATCATTGAATCCGAAAGATGAAATTTATTATTATACCGAGGCCAATTCTACCCCTCAATTGTTCAAAAAAGCTTTTCCGGTAAAAGAAACCATGAAAGTTTTTGCTTACATCCAAAATAAAGATGAAAAGAGTAAAACCGTTAGTTCAGATTTCTATAAGAGACCGAATGACTATACCATAGAAATTCTATCTAAACCTCATGTACTTTATACAGCAGGTGGAGCAGATGCACTATTGGACGGAATCAAAGGAACTGAAAACTGGCGAAAAGGCGATTGGCAAGGGTATTTCGATACTGATTTTGAAGCCATCGTCGATTTGCAAAAACCGACTACTGTGAATTCGGTAACTATTGGATTTTTGCAAGATGCCCGACCTTGGATTTTGTTCCCGAAAATGGTGGAAGTATTTGTTTCAAGAGATGGGAAAGAATACAATATGTTCGGTACAGCCAATTTAACGGTCGATGCGAACAATGAGGAAGTACATACCAAAGACATCATTTTGAAATCTGAATTCACCAACATTCGATTCGTAAAAGTCAAAGCAGTGAATTACGGAAAACTTCCGGCTTCTCATGTATCAGCAGGCGAACCGGCTTATATATTTATTGATGAAATTGAGATTAAATAAATTTTATACATTTGATAATCTAAATTCATTGCCATGAAAAAAACAATTTTTCTCTTACTACTCTCTTTTTCCTCTTTTATTTTGGCTCAAGAAAATTTAGTCGTAAAATATGAGTACCAATGGGACATAGATTTTGAGGAATTTATGAAAAACCGAAGCGAAATGTCCCTTACTCCCGAAATACAGAAACAAATTCAAGAAACATTAACAACTCCCAGGTATTTCACGCTTCGGCTATCTTCGGGTGAATCGGTTTACAGTGAAGATGAGAAAATTGACAACAGCCAGTGGGGAAATGGAGCGACGGGAACGCGAAGTAGTCACGGAGCCAATCCATTGTATAAAAACCTTAAAGAAAATTTTTATTTACAAACTAAGGTAGTAGCAAGGAAGAATTTTTTGGTAAAAGACGAACTTACTGAATACGGTTGGAAAATATCAAAAGAAACAAAAGAAATCCTGGGTTATGAAGTCAGAAAAGCAGAATTCAGCGATAGTACAAAAACTATAATTGCTTGGTACGCACCTAAACTTCCGTTTAAAAACGGGCCTGAATATTTACAAGGTTTACCGGGATTGATACTCGATGTTGAAATCGACCAAACCACTGTAAATAATCAAAAATCTAAAAGTATATGGAAAGTTTTGTCCATAGAAGTTGATAAGAATTCTTTAGCTCTTGAAAAACCCACTAAGGGAAAGCCAATGAATGAAAAGGAATTTCAACAAATCGTTAAAGACCATCATAAAAAAAGCAAAGAAATGTACGGAGGCGGTGTGGACAAAGATTAACCAATCCCATTTTCTGTCTGTAATAAAAAAATGCCGCTGAAAAACATTATTTCAACGGCACTCCACTTCTCTACTCTAAACTTTATTCTTGTATGAATTCTAAATTCACATTTAATTTTACTTTATCCGATACAACTAAACCACCGGCTTCCGTTGTTGCGCTCCAATTCAAACCAAAATCTTTTCGGTTTAATTCACCTGTAAATTCAAATCCAGCTCTTTGATAACCGTACATATCTTTGATTACACCTCCAAAATCAGCTTTTAATTCAATAGGTCGGGTTACTCCTTTTATCGTAATTTCACCTTTTAAAGTATCTCCGTCAAAATTATTTCCTTTAAAAGTTAACTCCGGGTATTCCGCAGAATTAAAAAAATCATCACTTTTTAAATGACCGTCTCTTTGTTCGTTTTTTGTGGTAATAGAATCTACTTTTGCTACAAATTGAAAATTTGGATTGGAAAAATTTCCATCAGTAGTTTCCGCGCTTGCATCAATATCTAAAAATTCTCCCGAAACCGTTGAGATAACCATGTGTTTTACTTTGAACTGAGCCTCTGAATGACTCTTATCTAAATTCCATTTTACTGACATAATTATTTTATTTAAAGATTAATACTGCAAATTTAGGGATACTTTCAAAAATATAAATTGATGTATGATAAGAAATTCTGTATCAGTTAGCAGGGGCGTACAATTGTTTGATTTTTCCGGTAAGCTGATTATCCATAAAAAATTAGAATTATATGAAGAACAGCATTTTGATTATTCCGATTTAGTAAAATCCGGAACTTATTTGCTTAAATTAAAATCAGAAAACTCAAAAACAGTAAAAACATTTAAACTTTTGGTAAGGTAGGTTTGTGCAGCGAACAGAATATGATATTCAACTATTTATATTACGATAAAAAGAAAGCCAAAGCTGAGTTACTTCTTTTGCCTCTTTTACATCATGAACTCTGAGTATTGCTGCTCCTTTTTGTAGTGCTAAAGTATTGACAACTGTTGTTCCGTTCAATGATTCGGAAGGAGAAATATTCAATACATTGTAAATCATAGATTTTCGGGAAACTCCTGCCAGAATCGGAAGTCTGCCCTCTCCTATTAAGTCTAAATTTGCTAAAAGTTGATAATTATGTTCCACCGTTTTTCCAAATCCAAATCCGGGATCTAAAATAATATCATTCACTCCCAAAGCATATAGTTCATTGATTTTTTGAGAAAAAAAATGATTTATTTCCAAAACCACATCTTCATAAACCGGGTTTTTCTGCATATTTTTCGGTGTTCCCTGCATGTGCATCAAAATATAAGGAACTTGTAATTTCGCTACTGTTTTAAACATATTTTCATCAAGACTTCCGGCTGAAATATCATTGACAATTGCCGCTCCAGCTTCCACCGATTCTTTCGCCACTTTAGAACGATAGGTGTCAATCGAAATTAAACTTTCCGGAAATTCCCGACTGATTTTTTCAATAAGCAAAACCACTCGTTTTAACTCTTCTTCTTCCGAAACCTCATCTGAATCAGTACTGGTTGACATGCCTCCTACGTCCAAAAAAT
>JAVFAE010000158.1:0-4736 GCA_034002605.1 Weeksellaceae bacterium
TATTGGCATTTCATAGGATGCAATTCCGGTTCGTGCGCCATCACTTCCAATCCTTATAACAGTACAATTTACGGTTCTGTAATGGGCGGATTATTACTCTCAATGTTCAAAAAAGAAAAATCTAAAGAAGAAAAAAATGAAATTTCAGGAATTAATCAATCAAAATAAACCGGTTATAGTCGATTTTTTTGCCGAATGGTGCGGTCCCTGTAAAGTTCAAACTCCTCTATTACAAGAATTAAAACAAAAAATGGGCGATGCCGTCAGCATTATCAAAATTGACGTGGACAAAAACCGAAATTTAGCTTCGCATTATCAAATTCAAAGCGTTCCAACTTTGATGATTTTTAAAGAAGGCGAAGCACGATGGCGAAAATCGGGTGTTTTTTCTGCCGAAGAATTAGAAAAATTAATTGAACACATCAATTCAAATTAAATTTTAACAAAAAAAAACAAAAGCTATGTGGCAAGAAATTCAAAAATATACAAAGAGTAAAACTCCGGTTTTAATTGAGTTTTATACTGCTTGGTGTGCGCCTTGTAAACTTTTAGGAACTATTTTGGATGAAATAGAAAAAGAAATGGGCGACCGTCTCATCATTAAAAAAATTGACATTGACGAAGATAAAATGACTACCATTCACTTTGATTCAACTTACCAAATTATGGGTACACCGACTATGATGTTGTTTAAAGACGGGAAACTGTTGTGGAGACATGCCGGAGTACTTTTTAAAGATGATTTACTGAAAAAAATTCAGCCTTTTATCGAAGAAGAAGAATGGGTTTAAAACAATGAAAATGAAAAAAATTATAAGTGCCTTTATCATAGGAATATCAATTGTTTCGTGTTTAGAAAAAAAAGAAACAAATTGGACAGAAACAGAGAATAACCAACTGAAAGCCAAAGCGGATTCAATTGCCAACATTTCTCAGAAAACTTTATTGAGAAATGTGGCATCCGCAATGGAAAAAGGAGGAACAGAATATGCTTTGGAATTTTGTAACCTAAAGGCTGATAGCCTGACAAACGATTTGTCTAAAGAATACGCTGTTGCAATTCATCGGATTTCCGATAAAAACCGAAATCCTGAAAATAGATTAAAAACAAAAAATCAAAAAGCTGTTTTTGAGGATTTTAAAAGTAATCCGGATTTGGTGGATACTTTAATTTCGGCTGAAAATCATTTTGTTTATTATAAAAAAATCACAACTGCTTTACCAAGCTGTTTGAAATGTCATGGAAATCCCGAAACCGATATTGAACCGGAAACCTATAAAAAGATTAAAACACTTTATCCAAACGACAAAGCCGAAGCTTATGCTCTCAACGAACTCAGAGGTTTGTGGGAAATTGTAATAGAAAAATAATCTGATTTTCAAAAGTTATACTTTCATTTTAAATTGAATAACTTTGTAAAATCAGAATTGAATAGTATGTTACAAAAAGGAGACAAGGCACCGGAATTTGAGGGAATCGACCAAAATGGAAATCTCATAAAATCATCGGATTACAAAGGTAAAAAGTTTGTTTTATTCTTTTATCCCAAAGCCAGCACACCCGGTTGTACCGCTGAAGCTTGTGATTTACGCAACAATGAAGAAGCTCTGAAAGCCAAAGCTTATGCCATCATCGGCGTGAGTGCTGATTCTGTGAAACGACAAAAGAATTTTGCCGATAAATACAAACTGAATTATCCGCTAATTGCTGATGAGGATAAAAAAATCATCGGAGCCTTTGGCGTTTGGGGTAAAAAGAAATTCATGGGTAGAGAATTTGACGGAATTTTGCGCACTACCTTCATCATTGATGAAAACGGAACCATCGAAAATGTCATCCAAAAAGTCAAAACCAAAGAACACGCCAAGCAGATTTTGGAATTGTAGTTAAATTCATTCATTGAATTAAAAAATTTAATTTCATGAAGACAATTATTTTATTTCTTTTATTGGCATCTTTTCAAATACTATTCGGACAAAACTCCAAAGAAATTATTGAAAACAAATTAGTAATAGAAACCTCTTCTAATGCGGATAGCGTGTATTTAAACTCCTCCGTTTATGGTAGGCAAATTTTCTATTAAAATTTGAATTTTAAAAATTATACTCTACATTTGTAGAGTTGATTCTAATTTTATAGAAATGAGTTTATCCAAAAAAGAAGAAGAATTGATGGAAATCATCTGGAAAGAAGAAAAGCCGTTTATGAAAGACATCATAGACAATTATTCTGACCCTAAACCGGCAACCACAACTATTGCTACTTTATTGAAACGAATACAGGAAAAAGGATTTGTGGATTATGAAGTTTTTGGAAATTCCAGACGTTATTTCGCACAAATCAAAAAGGAAGACTATTTTTCCGGACAAATGAAAGGAATCATCCAAAATTTCTTTGGGAATTCAGTTTCTCAATTTGCTTCTTTTTTTACTTCCTCAACCGGTTTATCAGAAAAAGAATTGGAAGATTTGAAAAAAATTGTAGATAAAGAAATTGAAAAACGGAAAAAATAATGCTACTGATTGTTAAAATAATCTGTTGTTCAGGGATATTCATCGGATTTTATCATTTTGTTTTACAAAACGCAAAAATATTCCGATTCAATCGTTTTTATTTATTAGCAACTTTGGTTTTGTCTTTTTCAATTCCTTTTATGGAATTGGGAATTCCGGAATATTCCACACTGCAATTGGAAGAATTTATTCCACAAAATCAACAAAATTCCATTGTTTCGGAAGTAGCAACATCAAAAATTTCACCTGTCCCGATTTCAGAAAACATTGCTTCTACTCCAACATTTTCTCCGAAAAATAATTTTTCTCAAAATTGGAATTGGACAAAAATTTTAAAACTAAGTGGACTCTTAATCAGTTTAATTTTATTCCTCCGATTTTCTATCAATTTATGGAAAATCAATCGTTTGATTGTACAAAACGAAAGAATTAAAAAGAAAGGATTTACATTGGTGAAAATTAGTGAAAACGTTTCACCGTTTAGTTTTTTCCGATATTTATTTGTTTCAAAACAAGCTGTTGAAAATGAAAAAATACAAGCAGAAATTTTTCATCATGAGTTTGCTCATATTCGCCAAAAACACACTTGGGATGTCATTTTTATAGAATTTCTACTGATTTTCTTTTGGTTCAATCCTTTTCTTTATTTGTACCGAAAATCTATCCGTATTAATCATGAATTTTTGGCAGATGAAGAAGTGTTGAATCATCGTTTTGATAGTACCGCTTATCGTCATTTATTAATAGAAAAATCTTCTTTAAAATCACAAACTTCGCTGTCCAGTTCCTTTAATTATTTAGTAACCAAAAAAAGATTAATCATGTTAACAAAACAAACTTCCCAAACAAAAAGCTGGATTTTGAAAATTTTCAGTATCCCTTTATTAATATCTGTTATGCTGTTGTTCAGCCAAAAAATAACCGCTCAAATAAATCCCGGAAACGGTATTTCAAAAGAATCATTTCGCGCTTATAAAAAGCAAATTCGTAAAGCCACGAGTAAAGAAACAGATGAATATGGAAAAAAAGTCAAGAAAATTAATCCATCAAAATTAGATAAAACATTAGTCACAGAACTTTATAGCCAAATGAATGAAAAGCAGCAAAAAAAGGCAGGGCCGTTTCCTAAAGAACTTTCTTCTGATTTTAATGAAATCGATAAGCTGAAAGAAACGCTTGGTATACTGAATTTTTCCATGGAGTTTAGCGGTTCTTTTGATGATTTAACTGAGTTAAACGAAAAACTGAAATCCCCTCAATTTCAAGAAAAAATCAAAGAAATTAATACGAAATTTAATTCTCCCGATTTTCTGAAACAACTTTCAACTGTTCAAGGAACTATTGATTTTGAATTAGCCGATGGAATTAGGTTAGAATTTAATTTAAATTCTTTCAATCAAACTGATATATCCAATGAAAACGGAGAATATTACCAACTTGCTCAGAAACATTATCGACAAGCCCAAGAATATTACAAACAAGCACAACCTTTTTATCAAAAAGCACAGAAAATCCACAATGAAGCCCAACCTTTTTATAAAGAAGCTCAACCTTTTTATCAAAAAGCGCAATCTTATTACAAACAAGCACGAATTCATTATAAAAAAATGAATGAATCCAATAACGAAAGTGTTATAGAAGAAAACAAAGCAGAATACGGTAGATTAATGAATTTATATACAGCAGAAATGTCTAAGTACAGTGGAAAAATGGCACTTTATTCAAATGTATTGAACCAATATGGAGCTGAAATGTCCAATTATTCACAATGGATGGAAAAATACGGTAATGAAATGAGTAAATATGGAGAATTAATAGCGGCACATCACAACTCAACTGCGAGCAAACAATAAAAGTCGATTTAGAACTTGTTTAAAATTTATCTACCTTTTTCAATTTCATTATAATTAAGCACTTTTCGTTCACCTGAAAGGACTTTAAAATCAGAATTAAGTGCTTTTGAACTTCGGGTTTCGATTCCCAAATAAAATTTTGCTATTTCATAAAAATCAGAAGTAGAAACCATTTCGGATATTGTTCCGTTTTGCTTGAATTTTTCTGAAACTTTATCGCTGTGCCAAATGTAAAACGGAACCTGAAGTCCTTTCTGGGTAAAAGAATGATGAAAGTCATGATTAGATCTGCTTTGTCCATGGTCAGAAAGATAAATCATAATAGACGGTTGGTCTTCCATTAATTTCACCACTTCTTCCAACACATAA
>JAVFAE010000159.1:0-4735 GCA_034002605.1 Weeksellaceae bacterium
AACTTTGCGATTGAATTCAGTTGAGTTGATTTGCGATGTTTGTACTCATTGTTTTCAAAGTTTTCGTCTCCATAATGAAACCTATAAAACCTGTGGGTGTATTTGTTTCTTTCGGTTCTGTTAAACAAACCGAGTAGTTGCAATTTAAAATCATTCTTCAAGTTCTGAATGAGGCTAAGTCCGCCAAGCAAATCTTTGTTAAAATTATCTCTGTTATTCTCCAGAGATGCAGAGTGCATACCGCTCTGGAAAACATTGTCTTCGTATCGCAACAAATCTCCCACATGCTCAAAACTTTGGTTATGAACCGGCTCAAAGAGATACCTCACGCCGGCCATTTCTTCTATTCCGATGTTGTTGTACTGAAACAAAGAATATATTTTTCGATTGCTTTTGAAATTCATCAGGTTCAGTTTCAACTGATGCATGTCTTCAATGTATGAAGTGGACGCAAGCGTTGCCGAAGCCGTCCATTTCCCTTTTTCTTCTTCTTTTAATTTCAGATTCAGCACCTTTTCATTGTTTTTTTGAATGCCTCTTAGTACTTTGTTTTTGGAATAATTCCTGATTAGCTCCACTTCTTCTACCGGCTGGACAGGCATATTTTGGGTCATTACCGTATAAGCATTCGAAAACAAATCATCACCTTCCACCAACACCGATGATATTTCTTCGCCATTCACCTTGATCCTCCCTTCGCGGTCGATTTCAAAACCCGGAAGTTGTTTCAGCAAATCTTCTATACTTAATTCAAAACCATTTCTAAAATTCTCCACCCGATAAGTGATGGTATCCCTGTCTGCGCTTCGTTTTCCGACTATCACTGCAGTACCGAGTTCAATCAGAGCTTTGATGAGTACAATGTCATCCAAGTTATAGTCTGTTTGCCCGGATTTGATCTCAATAGCTTGTGCAAAATCCAAATAGTCTAACTTTCTTAAAATCAGTTGGAATTCTCCTGTCCTGTCGATTGAAACCGAAAAAAATCCTTCATCGTTCGTGTGGGCAAAAGCAATGATTCCGTTTTCGTCATTCAAAGTAACCACTGTATTGGGAAGCGGAGTGGAATATTCATCCGTCACATGGCCTTGAATCAAAAATTGCTGTGCGGCAATGGTGATTGTCAGAAAAAATGTATGCAAAAACACATAGAAGCGCATCCTTCTTTAATTTGATTCCCACTCAAAAACCACCTCCAAATCGTGTTGTCTGATATTTTCATTTGGAATCATCACACTCCCTTCAGGAATGTCCGTTGCTGAAAGACTGTTCAAATACTTTATAAACTCATTTTCTCCTTCTATGGCTTCGTACAGACTGACTGCTGTCGGGATTTTGTCGTCAAAAAAATGTTTTACTTCTGCCGGGAACCTTTCTTGTGGTTCGTTCAGGTTGATGTAAACTGCAGTGTAAGAATGAAAATCAGATTCGGCCTTTAGAATCAAACCCGGCAGCCCCCCTAATTTCCATGGACCTATATTGAGCGGGATTTCAGAAGCAAACCAAACCGTCCAATCTCTGCCCCTGAAATGAGTGATGGCTTTCTGAACTTTCATGCCCATCAGTTGAGTGTACTCATTCTCTATCTTCCAATCAAATGGGATTTGGTTCTCAACGGCTATAATTTTTTGAAAATCTTTTTTTTGTTTGATGGTTTTTAGCTGATAAATTTTTCCTTTCAGCCGGTCTATTTTCGAAGGTTGTAATTGAAAACGGCCGTTGAAGGAAATCAGTAGTTTTTCGTAATCTTTTTCATCGGTGTTGTAATTATAAAAATAAGTTTGACCTTCATTTGAAATCAATAAATAATCCATGATTTTCGGGTCATACATTCTCCTGTATTCATATACAACATAAACAAAATTTTGTGCTGACAAAAAAGCGGATAACAGAAAAAAAAACAACTTCAATTTCATCATTACAATTTTAGTTGATTAATCATTCTCGTAGTAGAATAATTTTTTTAATTTAAAGATTGGGAAAGAGGAATCAATATTTTACTCATACAATATAATAATCCTTACTCAATTGTCAACATTCTATATCAATATGAACTTCTTTGACTATTATAACTGTTCCTCCATTCTGACCTTCTGGACATGCAGCCCAATAATAGTTGGTTTCAGTTCTTACCAAATCACCACAGGAATAGTAATTCGTGGTGTTTGCATAATAACATTGCGGAGCTGACATATCAAAACTATCATTAATTACAAGAAATGATTTCTCAATTGAATTTCTTTCAGAATTTTCTAAATAATTTGAATTTGAATATGCTAACCCACCAAAAAGCAAAAAACTAATTAATAAAACAAAATTTCTCATGATGTAATTTTTTTAAATGAATAATATGATTGCAAGTTAGGCAATTTAATCGAGAAAATTATACTGGCAAACTTCCGTTCCATCAACTCAATAGGCTTTGGACAGAATAAAGTTAATTCCTCAAAATCAGTCAAAAATCTTTTCTGCTTCTGCGATACTCTCCGGTTTTCCTACATCAACAAGTACTCCGCCGCTATGGTCAAAACCAAGGATTTTCTCGGTTTTCATCAGTTCCATATAAGTCGTCATGATTGAAAACTTTCCAGAATTCGGCATTTTTTTAAATATTTCAGGGTTGATGATATGAATTCCGCTGAAAGCTTTTTCGGTCAATGGTTTTTCAGATGCGATGATTCTCTCTCCCGAATTCAGGTTTTTCCAACCTTTTAGTTGATTGTTTTCTTCGAATAATAATTTCCTCGAACTTTTTCTGTCCGAAACGGCAAGTGTTACCAAAGGCTGATGATCCCAATGAAATTTCATCAATTCGGAAATATTCAAATCAGTCAAAATATCCACATTCATCACCAAAAAGGGTTCATTTCCCAATAAATCTTTGGCTTTCACCAATCCGCCACCGGTTTCAAGCAATTCGGAAGTTTCATCCGAAATTTGAATCTTTACACCAAAATTCTCATTCTTCTCCAAAAAATCTACAATCTGATTGGCAAAATGATGCACATTGATTACAAATTCACTGATTCCGTAGGATTTTAGGTATTCGATATTTCTTTCCAACAAAGTTTTACCATTCACTTTTGCCAAAGCTTTGGGGTGATTATCGGTAAAGGGCTTCAGCCGGGTTCCGAGGCCAGCAGCGAATAAAATTGCAATCATAAAATATTTTTCACGAATTTAATCTGCGAAAATCAGTGCTATCAGCGAGAAAATATCTTGCCCGCAGATTCCACAAATAAACGCAGATTTTAATAAATTTCATTCACCCAATTCTTCGCTTCCTGCTCCACATGTTCCACCACCACCTCCACCTTCGGAAATTTCTCCGAAATATGTTTGGCCATCGCATCAGCCGAATAAACCGAGCGATGTTGTCCGCCCGTACAGCCAAAGTTCACTTCAAGATTTGTAAATTCTCTGTTCAAATAATCTTCAATCGTCAAATCCACAAGCCGAAAAGCAGTTTCCAAGAAATCATGAATTTTGGTTTCGCTTTCCAAAAATTCAATCACCTCTTTGTCTCTTCCGGTCAGCCTTTTGTAAGCTTCAAATCTTCCGGGGTTCAATATGCCGCGACAGTCAAAAACAAAACCACCGCCGTTGCCCGATGGGTCTTCCGGAATACCTTTTTTGTACGAAAAACTTCTAATGCTAACAGTCAATTTCTCCTTCATCCATTCTATTTTTGATTTTTATAAATGTTTCCGGCTTTGCCAATTCTTCAATCATTCTTTTTATTTCCGGATAATTTTCCAGCAAAGCCAATCTTTTAATTTCATTCAGATTTTTTAAAGCGAATTCTATACTCGCCAAAAAATGTGGTTTTCGCTCATAAATTCCCCGAAATCCATATGTGCCCAAAACCTGTAAAAGCCGTTCGATCAAACAGAAATCATAGCCTTTTTTAAAAATTCCCCCTCCTTTGGAGGGGTTAGGGGAGGATTCAAAACCATCCAAATCTTTTTGCGTCAGATCAATGAATTCTTTTACATACATCTCATAAAATTCAGATTTCCATTCGTCCGATAATTTGGCTTTTGCCTGCCAAAGCAAAGAAACCAAATCATACTGAACCGGACCTTTCATTCCACCTTGATAATCAATAAAAAACGGTTCATTTTCCTGCACCATAATATTGCGCGACTGAAAATCCCGATAAACAAAATACTGATGGGGTAGCTTTTCAAAATCCAATGCAAACCGCTCAAAATCAACCAACAATCTTCCTTGGTTGAATTCAATTTCAGTTAAATTCAAAAAATAATTTTTAAACGAAAACAAATCCCTCAAAACCATCAGATAATTGAATTTCGGATAACTGAAAGCTTTGGAATAATCCAGATTTTCATCGCCGAAAACCTGAAGTTTCGCCAATTGTTTCACAGATTTTCTGAAAATTTCTTTGGCTTCGGATGGATTGGTTTCCAAAAGATTCATCAAAGATTGATTTCCCAAATCGGATTGGGTATAAAGCGAAAAATCCTCCGAAACCTTATCAATTTTAGGAAGATTCTTTATGACTTTCGAAAAATGAGTTGTGAAATAAAGAAAGGTTTTGTTCTCTTCGATGTTTTCACTTTCGGTCAAAATCAGTGATTTTCCTTCCGAATTGAAACGATAGTATTTTCGGGAAGAACCGCTTTGCGCCAATAATTCCAATGAATCAATGGCGGTTTGACCGTAATGGGAATTTAAAAAAGTTTGGATCTTGGGAAGATCGGAAGAGCACACG
>JAVFAE010000160.1:0-4636 GCA_034002605.1 Weeksellaceae bacterium
ATAAACTAAGCATGTAGAAAGCACATAAGTTGCTTGTTTGGACGCGGGTTCGACTCCCGCCAGCTCCACTATTTTTAACAATCTCCAATTTACATTTAGTTTTTCTCATACGTTTTGTTCTAAATACATCACTATTTCAACTTATTTTTATTTAAGATTCAAATTAATTCAAAAAAAAGAAAAGAAATTTTCAATAATTTGTACTTTTGAGAAATTCTTGTTTTATATAACCATGAAAAAAAATATTTCATTAGCACTTTTCTTAACTTTTAGCCTATTAATTTTGAACTGTACAGACAACAAAAAGGCTAAAACTATTTATCCAAACGAACCTACAACTGAAAAAAACGATACTTTGAAAACCTATGCAACTGTCCGTTTGGAAAGCGATTTAAGTCATTTAACTGATAAGGAAAAAGCCATGTTGATTCTGTTTATTCAAGCTTCCGAAATTATGGACAAAATATTTTGGCATCAAGCTTATGGAGATAAAGATGATTTGCTTTCTAAAGTTCCTTCTCATCTCAAAAATTACATACAAATTAATTACGGTCCTTGGGATCGCCTAAATAATAACTTACCTTTTATAAAAGGATTTGATATTAAACCACTCGGAGCAAATTTCTATCCGAAAGACATGACCAAAGAAGAGTTTGAAACCACTCAACTTCCTGACGGAAAAAGTCCTTATACTATAATTCGGAGAGATAAAGAAGGTAAATTATACACTATTCCTTACCGCGAATTTTTCAAAAAAGATTTGTCAAAAGCTGCCGGACTTTTACGAAGAGCCGCTTCGTATGCCGAAAATCCGGAATTAAAAAAATACTTAGAGTTAAGAGCAGACGCCTTGGAAACCGATAATTATTTCGACAGCGACATTGCCTGGATGGACATGAAAACCAATCAATTAGATTTTATTGTTGGTCCGATTGAAACCTATGAAGATGAACTTTTTGGCTATAAAGCATCACATTCTGCCTATGTTTTAATCAAAGACATGGAATGGTCTGAGAAATTAGCCAAATACGCAAAATTTCTACCCGAATTACAAAGAAATCTTCCGGTTGACCAAAAATATAAAATGGAAAGACCCGGCACAGATTCCGACCTAAATGCTTATGATGTGGTATATTATGCAGGAGATTGCAATGCCGGAGGAAAAACCATAGCTATTAATTTACCTAATGATGAAAATGTTCAATTACAAAAAGGAACTCGCCGACTTCAACTCAAAAATGCTATGCGGGCAAAATTTGACCAAATTTTAGTTCCCATTGCCGACTTATTAATCGACCCATCACAAAGAGCTTATATAAATTTTGATGCATTTTTTGCCAACGTAATGTTTCATGAAGTTGCTCACGGATTAGGCATAAAAAATACTATAAATGGTAAAGGAACCGTTCGTGAAGCTTTGAAAGAACAGCAATCCCACTTAGAAGAAGGAAAAGCCGATATTTTAGGTTTGTATATGGTACTTCAATTACTTGAAAAAGGAGAATTAGAAGGACAAAAAGAAGAATTTATGGTTACTTTTTTAGCAGGAATCTTCCGTTCAGTTCGATTTGGAACAAGTGCACATGGTTCTGCCAATATGATTTGTTTTAACTATTTTCAAGAAAAAGAAGCATTCAAACGAACAAAAGAAGGTACGTATATCGTTGATTTTAAGAAAATGGAAAGTGCCATTAACGGTTTATCAAATTTGATTCTGACTCTTCAAGGAAATGGAGATTACGAAGGAGTAAAAAAATTGACAAAAGAAAAAGGATTCATTAAACCACAATTACAAGAAGATTTAAATCGTTTAAAAGAAGCCGGAATTCCGGATGATATTATTTTTGAACAAGGAATAAATGTCTTAGGTTTATAAATTTGATGTAAGGCTGAAAATCTTACCTACCAAATTCAAATAATTTTTAAGTTCATTCTTCCCATTCATCATAAAACCGAGTTAAAAAATTCTCCAAAAAAAGATGTCGTTCTTCTGCTATTGTACGAGCCGATTGAGTATTTATTTTCTCTTTGATTTTCAGTAATTTATCATAAAAATGCTGAATAGAAGTTTCTTTTGGGTTTTCCGGATTCCAAATTTCTCTTTTCATCTTTCCGCCATAAGCAAAAACACGGCTCAAGCCAATCGCACCAATCGCATCCAAGCGATCGGCATCCTGAACAATTTTAGCTTCCAATGAAGTTGCTATTTTTCCTTTACTAAAAGAAACCTGAGAAACAATTTCAACAATTTTAGAACGAATTTCAAAAGAAACCCCTATTTCACTCAAAAACTCTTCAATCATTTCTTCCGATTTATCCATTCCGTCATTCAATTTATAATCGCCTAAATCATGCAACCAAGCAGCTAATTCCACCAAAAACAAATCTGCATTTTCTTCTTTCGCAATCCGTTTTGCCATTTTCACCACCCGTTCTATATGAAAAAAATCATGTCCGGTTCCTTCTCCGGAAAAAATTTCTTTAATAAAATACTTGGTTTTTGCCAATATTTCTTCATTTTCCATTGAACAAATGTAACAGAAAAACCCTTTCCATAGACTGTTCAGAATAATTAACACTTTTTTTCTCACCAATTCACTTCCTATAATTGTAATTTACATTTACTTAGGAATAAATTTCGTCTGTAAATTTTATACTTCATCTACCTTACTTATCTTTGCCGTTCGCAAAATTCACAGAATGAGAACTGAAAAAGATGAAAAACTCCATTTAGATGCGCTTCGATACCACGAAATGGGGAGAAAAGGAAAGATTGAAGTAGTTCCAACAAAACCACACGACACACAAAGAGATTTAGCTTTAGCTTATTCACCGGGTGTCGCTATACCATGCCTTGAGATTCAAAAAGATAAATCTACTGCTTATAAATACACTGCAAAAGGAAATTTAGTTGCCGTTATTTCAAACGGAACAGCCGTTTTAGGTTTGGGCGACATTGGTCCTGAAGCAGCAAAACCGGTAATGGAAGGAAAGGGTTTACTTTTCAAAATTTTTGCTGATATTGATGTTTTTGACATTGAAATTAACGAAAAAGATCCGGATAAATTCATTGAAACAGTAAAAGCCATTGCTCCGACTTTCGGAGGAATTAACTTAGAAGACATCAAAGCTCCGGAAGCTTTTGAAATTGAGCGAAGATTAAAAAAAGAACTCGACATTCCGGTTATGCACGATGACCAACACGGAACTGCCATTATTTCAGCAGCAGCTCTTTTAAATGCTTTAGAATTAGCTGATAAAAAAATAGAAAATGTGAAATTTGTAGTCAATGGAGCCGGAGCAGCTGCCATTGCCTGTACAAATTTATACATCGCATTAGGTGCTGATCCATCTAAAATTTTAATGTGCGACAGTAAAGGCGTCATTAATCATAAACGAGATGATTTAACGCCTGAAAAACAGGCTTTTGTACGTGAAACGGAAATTCACACATTAGAAGAAGCCATGAAAGGAAGTGACGTTTTCATCGGTTTATCCAAAGCCGATGTCGTAAATCCGGTTATGTTAAAATCCATGAATGAAAATCCAATTGTTTTTGCAATGGCAAATCCACAACCGGAAATTTCTTTTGATTTAGCTGTCAAAACCCGAAACGATGTCATTATGGCAACCGGACGTTCTGACTATCCGAATCAAGTTAACAATGTTTTAGGTTTTCCATTTATTTTCAGAGGTGCTTTGGATGTTCAAGCGACTAAAATCAATGAAGAAATGAAATTAGCCGCGGTTCATGCCTTGGCAAATCTGGCAAAAGAACCCGTACCGGAAATCGTAAATATGGCTTATAAAATTGGAAATTTAAGTTTCGGAAGAGATTATATCATTCCAAAACCTTTTGATAATCGATTGATTACCCGAATTTCATCAGCTGTAGCTAAAGCCGCCATAAAATCCGGAGTAGCTCAAAAAAACATTACAAACTGGAATGCTTACGAAGAGGAGTTGTTAAACCGAATGAATAACGATGAGAAATTAATTCGCATGTTACAAAATCGGGCTAAACAAGACCCTAAAACTCTTGTTTTCAGTGATGCAGATGAATACAATGTACTAAAAGCTGCTCAAATTGTAAACGATGAAGGAATTGCAAAACCTATTTTATTAGGCAATAAAGAAAAAATTGAAGAATTAAAACAACAATACGACATTCAAATTGATGTGCCTGTCATTGATCCAAAATCCAAAGAAACTGAAAGTGAGGTTGCTGAATTGGCTGAATTATTTTGGAAAAAACGCCATCGAAAAGGAATGACTTTGTATAACGCCAAACGACTTTTGACCAATCGGGATTATTTTGGTTCTATGATGATAGATGCAGGTAAGGCAGATGCTTTCCTAACAGGAAGCACAAAAAGCTATGCTTCTTCTCTAAAACCTATTTTAGAAGCTATTGGTTCGGCAGAAGGAATTTCAAAAATTGCCGGATTAATGATTATGATGACTAAAAAAGGTCCTTTATTTTTTGCTGATACCGCCATAAATTTAGATCCGACAGCAAAAGAATTGGCTGAAATCGCACGTATGACCGATTATTTGGTTCGTGGAATTGGAATTCGTCCTCGAATTGCTATGCTTTCGTATGAGAATTTCTCAGGACGAACCGAAACATCTAAAA
>JAVFAE010000161.1:0-4462 GCA_034002605.1 Weeksellaceae bacterium
TGTTCATCTGCCATAGAAGCAATTGCCGTAATGGCATTAGCGTAATGACCATTTTGCTCTTGAGACGAAAACCAATAAGTTGACCAATTTCCTTCATTTGCCAAATGAATTAAATTATCTGCATAAAGCGAAGTATTTACTTTTTCTTCCGGTAACGCTCTGGACAACATATAAGGAACACAGAGAATAGTATAGGCCGAAGGTGCAATTGCATTTTCATAAATCAACATTTGATTTTTTCTTTTATCGGCATTCGGTGTAGTCGGAATTGGGTTTCCATACAAAGACAACGCATCACGACGGGCAGATTCTCCAATCACAATGATAAGATTTTCAATCGTATTATCATTTGTACACAAATAAGGATATTCTACTTTTATTGCTTTTATTTGCTCAGTTTCTTTTAGGAAATAACGAGTTTCATTAAGCATGGCAAAATTAAAATAAGGTGTTTTATTCAAAATTCTGGAAAAATTAGAATTCCATTTTCGCATAAATTTACCTTGCTTTGACATATAATCAAATGAAAGAGCGATTGCCAATAAAACCGTAATTCCACTTATGATAATTGCAATTCTTTTGTGTTTTTTTTCTTTGGATTTGATTAGAAGTGCATACAATAGAAAAACAGCAATAAAAAAGTATAAAGCACTCATAATAAGCTGGAAAACATAACCACTCAGCATGCCTGATGCTTCATTTGAATTAGTCAATAAAATATTAGCCGCTTGTGTTTGGTCGAATTTAGTTTTGTAAATACTCCGGGCAATGAAACTGGCTGAAAAATTTACCGTTAATAATAAGAATAATAAAATCGAAATAATTTTTCCTACCCAATACTTACTAAAAAAAACAGCACTAAAAAACAGTCCGATAGTCAATAAAATTCGATACCAAAAATTAATTTCTTCGAAAATATATTCTGCTTCGTTGATGAATACATCAAGCATACTAAACAAAATAATAAAAATATAAATTCTGCTTCCTTTCAGTAAAAAATTCATTGAAAATCAGGATTTAACTACAAAAAACTATGTGTATTTTTTAAAATTCGGTATCAAAGATAAAATTTTATTAAGAATTCGGTATGAATTTATTCTAAATGATTTACTGACTTGTGAAAAATAACTTCTTTAAGAGACTGTTTAAAATTTATCAACTAATTTGTTGATTCCTCAACTTCTGAATTTTTTTTCTAACTTTGAAGTACCACAGAATGAAGTTTTTAATAAAATCTTAATTATGAAAACATTATTTACACTGATTTTAACTTTTGTTTTTACTTTTTCACAATCCCAATGGTTGTTTCAAACATGGTATTTAGAAAGTATAAACGGTGAAATGTTTCAATCCAATGAGGAATTACCGGTTATTATAGCTACTATCGGATATGATAATGTGGGAGATATTCCGTTTTATTTGGATACATCGGCTTGTAGTCATATAAAAGTGAGAATAGACCTCCCCTTATGTGAATGTCCGGATTTTCTTATCTCTGAAATATTGGAATATGAACCTACAGTTTGTGAAAACCCTAATAATTCAATTTTTAATGATGAATACATTGCTTTGTTTAATTTGGATGAAGAACAAGACACAAAAACTTATCACTATGAATTTGAAAGTTTAGAAAATGGAGTAGAACGATTACTAATTTCTTTCAATGAATATTCTCCACCAATATTAACCTATCTGAATACAAATCTCAGTAGTAATGAAGTTCGAGAAAATAATTTGAAAGTGTATCCTAATCCTGTCAAAGACCGGCTTTTCTTTTCTAAACCCTTTGAATCTGTGGAAATTTATAATTTAACGGGAGCAAAATTACTTTCGGCAACTTCCCAAGATTATTTAGATATTTCGTTTCTATTAAAAGGAATTTACTTAGTAAAAGTTTTATCAGAAAATGATACTCCGGAAGTTTTTAAAATTATAAAAGAGTAGAAATTTCTTTTTGGAGTAAAAAGCAAAAAAGCAGGATTTCACCTGCTTTTTTGCTTTTTATTACTTAAATTTTTACTTTTTCTTTGAGTTATTATTTCTCATTTCCTCTCCAATTTGATTAGCGGCAGAAAAAGAAGCAACCATATTATTCAACATTTCACTTGCAGCATTCGGTGAATTTGGTAATAAAATCAACTTTGTTCCGGTATGTTCACCGATGGACTGTAAAGTATCGTAATGTTGTGTTACAACTATTAAAGCAGAAGCTTCTTGGGAATTAATTCCAACTTGATTCAAAACATCTACCGATTCCAAAAGCCCTTTTGCAATTTCTCGTCTTTGGTCAGCAATACCTTGTCCTTGCAAACGCTTACTTTCTGCTTCAGCTTTGGCTTTTTCTACGATTAAAATACGCTGAGCATCGCCTTCATATTGCGCTGCCACTTTTTCACGTTCCGAAGCATTAATCCGGTTCATCGCTTGTTTTACTTGTTCATCCGGATCAATATCTGTTACCAAAGTTTTAATTATATCGTATCCGTAATCGTTCATTGCTTCTTGAAGTTCACCTTTTACAGCAATGGCAATATCGTCTTTTTTCTCAAAAACATCATCCAAACGCAGTTTTGGAACTTCTGCCCGTACAACATCAAACACATAAGAAGTAATCTGAGCATACGGATTATCCAATTTATAAAAAGCATCATATACTTTTTCTTTGATTACTATATACTGAACCGAAACTTTCAATTTTACAAAAACATCATCTTTAGTTTTGGTTTCAACCACCACATCCAATTGTTGCACTTTCAAAGAAACTCGGCCTGAAATTCTATCAATAACCGGAATTTTAATCTGAAATCCGGCATTCCGAACACTTTGAAACTTCCCAAAACGCTCAATTACAACTGCTGTTTGCTGTTTTACAATGAAAAACAACCCCAAAAAACTAAAAATAAATACAATAACCGCTATGTAAAAAAACACGGTAAATCCACTCCCAAATAATCCAAATAATTCTTCCATGACTAATTTTTTCTAAATTTAATAGAATTTTTACAAAAATCCTAATTCAAATTTTGCCTCTTCGCTCATCATATCTCTATCCCAAGGCGGGTCAAATGTCAGTTCTACTTCTGCATCCGTTACATATTCCAATTCCAATACCCTTTCTTTCACTTCCATCGGCATACTTTCGGCCACCGGACAGTTCGGAGTAGTCAAAGTCATCAAAACTTTTACTTCACCATTTTCGTTCACAAATGCGTCATAAATAAGACCTAATTCATAAATATCCACCGGAATTTCCGGGTCATATATTGATTTAAAGGTTTCAACAAGCTTATTGCTGATTGAATCCATTTGTTCTTCTGTTAATGCCATTATACTAATTTTAAAATTTAGGCAAATTTACTTCAAATAAATTTTGGGTTCAAATATTTACTGTAAGTCATTAAAAAATTGTACTTTTAACTTTCTCTAACTAAAATATGCAACTATGTCTTATAGTCAAAAATCAATTAAAAACTGGGCAATGGACGACCGTCCCCGCGAAAAAATGATGGAAAAAGGCTCTCGTGCTTTGTCCGATTCAGAATTATTGGCAATCATTATGGGAAGCGGCTCCAAAGACATTTCTGCCGTAGAATTAGCAAAACAAATTTTGAATTCAGTAGATAATAATTGGAATAATTTATCAAAATTGAGTGTAAAAGATTTGTGTCAATTTAAAGGAATTGGGCCGGCAAAAGCCATCAGCATCATCACTGCTTTGGAAATCGGAAGAAGAAAAGCCGCTCAAGATTTACCTAAAAAACCACATATTACTTGTAGTAAAGATGTTTTTACACTGATGAACAGCATTTTAGGTGATTTGAAAGTAGAGGAATTTTGGGTGATTTATTTAAATCAAAAAAGCAAAGTCATTGGCAAAAAACAAATCAGCTTAGGTGGAATCAGTTTTACAGCTGTTGATTTGCGAATTATTTTTGAACAAGCTTTAAAAGAAAACGCTACCGGAATAATTCTGGTTCACAACCATCCTTCCGGAACACTAAAACCTAGTAATGCAGATAAAAAATTAACCGAAAGCATTAAAAATGCCGGAAATATATTGAATATCGAACTTATAGAACATGTAATTATTACTCAGAAATCGTACTTTAGCTTCGTCGATGAAGGATTATTATAATTGAAACTAAACCGTATGCAAAAAATCTTGATTTTTACACCCAAAATAAGTCCGAGAATTCAGTATATTTTTGACTTTATTCTACAAGATTTTTCTGGAATTGACTATGAAATAACGACAAATATTCAATTTTTTGAAGCTTCCGAAAAGATCAAAATTAATTATTCCGATTCAGAAATTCCAAATAGTTTTTTTCTTAAATCAGATGATTGTTTATTCGAATCCGGTACAAATGATTCATTGAATTTTAGTGATTTAAACAAAGTCGGGCAATGTTTTTTTGCTTTAAGTCGTTACGAAGAATACCAAATTCAGAAAAAAGACCAT